>NZ_JAZRJY010000013.1:0-11830 GCF_045646045.1 Methanobrevibacter sp.
AGCAATAAAAGCACATTCACCATAGGAATAAGAAACATCCATATAAGATACAAGCGTACTCTCAGGATTACTGGATAAATTATCATTAAATGCATCTAAAATATCTTCATAAATTAAAGAATGCTCAGTATCGTTATAACTGTCTAAAAGAGCAATATCGCTATCACTGATGTAATTAATCTCACTTAATTTATCAACATTTAAAATCTCATGTAAAATTATTTTAAATGATTCAGCAAAACGTTTAATAAAGTCATTTGAATACTTGGATGAATGTGTTATGCTTAAATTATAATTATTGCCTTTTTGAATAACTTCAACAATAAAATCAGCAATTAAATTACCAATATTATTTAATAAATCAGTATTTACATCTTCATCATCGTCATTGCTATTTTTAACCCATTCAGGCATGAACTGGAAAAGAATATCTGAATTAATATCATATTTACTAGCCAATAATCTAAACGGATAGAAATTATTCATCATCACGCCATAAACCCTATCAGACATATACTCCAAGAAAGAACTAATATCCTGATTCTTACAATCCACCAACAAAGGCAATGTATTAACAAACATACCAATAGAATCAAAATTACCGAATCTGTCACGTCCATTTTCAGCAATATTAAACAGTACTTTTTCACTGCCTACAAATCTGGATAAAGTATATGCAAACACAGCATTAAATAAAATATTTTCATTAACGTTATACTTTTCCAAAAATGAATTAAATAAACCATGATTCAAATCCAGACAAGTTGTTAAATGACCTGAATTATCAGATAATGCACTATCTAACAAAATGCCCACTTCATCACTATCAGCCAGGAGTGAATCAAAGAATTCTTCTGCTTCAAAGTAATCATCACTGTTTTGTATTTGCTGATTAAAAGCAGAAACTTTTAAAAATGAATCATCAACATCTATAAATTCACCACACAGAATATTTTCTAAATCACGTTTAAATACACTATCTGAAGAACCATCAAAGATAATGTGGTTGAAAACGGCCAATAAATTAAATTCGTCATCAGATTCCACAAGTAAAAATCTGCATAAATTATCATGTAAATCAAATGATTTTGTTAAAAATTCAGTAATGAATCCGTCATCAACATCAGATTTAACAGTAATCTGAGGTTTTAACCCTTTAACTAAATAAGGAACCTCAAATTCATCACTAACACACATTCCTAAAATTGGATGTACATCCAACATTTCATTTAAAGCATTGATGATTGATTGAGAACTATAATTCTTGGAAATTTTCATGGAAAGAGGAATATGGTAAGAATCCTCTTTTTCGTTAGCAACAATATCCAAATAAACATTTAATTGAGGTTCATTTAATGGACAACCTGAATCAATAGAATAGGTATCAAAATCTAGTGAAATATCAATGATGTTATTTGCGATTGCATGGGGTGTGCGTAAACTTAAAATATCTGCTGCAGAAATATTGTAATCCTTAAGGAAGGTCAATACTTTAATTGCCGCTAATGAATCACCACCAAAACTAATAAAATCATCATAAATACCAATATTTTCCTGATTAAATACCTTTTCAAATGCATTGACAATTTCTTTTTCAGTTTTGTTACTAGGAGCAACATATCCTGCACGCAAAACATCCAAATCAACATCAGGCAGAGCATGTTTATCAACTTTAGCATTAACAGTCAAAGGAATACTGTCCAATCTAATTACAAATGATGGAATCATATAATCCGGTTTGTATTCCCCAATATAAGAACCGATGGACTCTTTAATTGAATTATCGTCCATTTTTTCGTTCAGCACCACATAAGCAACTAACTCCTCATTAGTACCGTTTTTAACAGTTTGGACTGTAACATCATCCACATAATCCAAATCACGAATTACTGCTTCAACTTCTGATAACTCCACACGGTTTCCTCTGATTTTAACTTGGCTGTCACGGCGACCTACAATACCCAATGTGGCATCAGGCAACATCCTTACCATATCACCAGTACGATACAATAAGCCATAATCATCATTGTCATCAAATGGATTATTTATAAATGATGCTTCTGTTTCTTCTTCACGATTCAAGTATCCCTGAGCAATCTGACTTCCGGACAAGTATAATTCTCCAACAGCACCAATAGGAACTCGTCTATATTCATCATCCAGGATATAGACTTTAGTATTGTAATTTAAGTGTCCTACAGAGGATGAATTTATTTTATGTGAATTTTCTATCGATGAAATAAATGAAAATGCTTCAGTTGGACCAAATCCATCGACTAAAATATAATTGCCTTTATTTTTAAAATCACCTAATGTTTCCCCACCAACAAGCAAGACTTTTAATGAAGTTTCATCTACATTCTGCATAAAAAGTTTGGCTACCTGTGTAGTCATCATAGTATAGGTAATATTGTGCTTGATGTAATATTGATTTAATTTATCCATGTCCAATTTAATATCTTGAGGAATAACAGATAAGCAAGCTCCTGAATAAATTACCTGACCAATTGCCAAAGATCCCGCATCAAAACCAATTGTAGAAAATAAACCGTAAACCTCATTACTGTCAAATGCATATTTGCTAGCAAAAAATTCACATACATTCAAAACGGATTTTCTGGTTACTTTAACTCCTTTAGGAACACCCGTAGTACCGCTGGTGTATAGGATACATGCCAAATCACAATAATCAACAGGCAAATAAGATAATTCACCAATTTTTCCTTCAAGGATATCTGATAAATTTAAAATAACGGCATCATATGACAAATCCCTTACACGTTCGTAAGTTTCATCGCTTGTGATAATTACTTTAGATTCGGTGTCGTTTAATATGAATTCCATACGTTCATCAGGAAGATTATCATCAAGGGGAACATAAACAGCACCTGCAGACATAATACCTAATACACAAAACATATATAATTCAGACCTTTCAACTAAAAAGGAAACATTATCCCCAACATTAACTCCCGAATTCTTTAAACTTTCAGATATCTCATTGGAAATAAAAGCACTTTCAGCATAGGAATATGACTTATCCATATAAGATACAAGAGCATTGCTGGAAAATTTAGTTAGATTAGCATTAAATGCATCCATAATATCATCATAAGCCAGATCATGATCATTATGGTTAAATTGATTTAAAAGTTCCAAATCATCATTTGTAATGTAATTAATTTCACATAAGTCATTAACATGAATCATTTGTGATAAAATTAAATTAAATGATTCGGCAAAAGATTTTATCATATCTTGAGAATATTTGTTTGAATATTGAATATTTAACTCATAACCACCATCTTTTTGAGATACATCAGCAGCAAAATCAGTAATTAAATCAATATCCTGATAAATTTCATCTGAAGAGTTAATATCTGAAATCCAATCCGGTTTGTACTGGAAAATAATATTGAAATCAATATTGAATTCATTTGCCAATAATCTGAATGGATAGTAATTATATTTCATTGCATCATACATCAAAATAGACATATTGTCAATGAATGAAGAAATATCCTGATTTTTACAGTTAACTAACAGAGGCAAGGTATTTACATACATTCCGACAGCATCAAAATTGTTAAATCTATCCCTTCCGTTTTCAACAATATTGAATAGAACTTTTTCACTACCAATATAACGAGATAATGTATAGGCAAAAGCGCTGGTGAATAAAACATTTTCACTTATGGAATATTTATCCAAAAAGGAATAAAGCAAGTTTAAATCCACATCCAAGTTAAAATGAATCATGCCTAGCCCATCATCCACTACACACTCCAATAAAGATGGAATTTCTCTACTGTCGGCCAGCATATTTTCATAAAATTGTTTGGCTTCAATGTAATTGGGAGTGTTTGCAATTTGTCTGGTAAAATCTGAAACTTCCAGAAATGACTCATCAACATCAACAGACCCTCCGTCAAGAAGTGTGAATAAATTATTTTTAAATACGTTAGCGGATATTGCATCGAAAATAATGTGGTTAAATGCAGCGAAAAGAGAATGACAGTTTCCATTTTCGGTGATTAAAAATCTGCATAAACTTTTTTCCAAATCAAATGCTTTTGTTAAAAATTCATTAATGAAGTCTCTGTCATTTTCATACAGGATAATCTGCGGTTTTAATCCTTTCACCAAATAAGGAACTTCAAAACTGTTATCAACACACATGCCTAGAATAGGATGGGCATTTAGAAGTTTATCTAAAGCTTCGACAATATCTTGAGAAGAGTATTTATCTGAGATAGTGATTTCCAGCGGAATAATATATGAGTCGACCTTATTATTTGAAATAATGTCCAAGTATACATTCAACTGAGGTTCGTTTAAAGGACATCCCTCGTCTAAAGAATAAGAATTCAATTCAAACTGCAAATTATTATCTATACTATTTGCAATTGCATAAGGAGTACGTAATTTTAAAACATCAGCTGCAGTAACATTATAATCTTCAAGATAAGACAGCAATTTAATTGCAGATAGAGAATCACCGCCAAGACGAATAAAGTCATCATGAAGACCTATTTTTTGATTGAATACTTTTTCGAATGCCTCTACAACATATTTTTCTGACTGTGTTGTCGGTGCAACATATTCCGTCTGCAAACTGGCAAAGTCAATTTCGGGCAAGGCACTCTTATTGACCTTACCGTTAACATTTAAAGGAATTGCATCCAATTTAATTACATATGAAGGAACCATATAATCCGGTTTGTATCTTGCAACATGGTCCCTGATTTTATTTTGAAGAGTATCATCATCAATTTCGTCTTTTAGGACAACATAAGCTACCAGTTCATTATTTGTATCTTTTTTAATTGTCTGAACAGTAACATCATCAATATAGTCCAATTCACGGATTACCGAATCCACTTCCAGCAGTTCAACTCTGTTTCCTCTGATTTTTACCTGACCGTCACGACGACCAATAATTGCTAATGATTCATCAGGCAGCAATCTAACCATATCTCCAGTACGATAAATTATATTATAGTCTTCGGATTCATCGAATGGGTTGGCGATGAAAGATTTTTCTGTTTCATCGTCACGGTTTAAATACCCGTCAGCAATCTGATTACCTGCAATGCATAATTCCCCTACTGCACCAATAGGTACGCGTCTTGATTCTTGATCTAAAATATATACTTTAGTATTGTAGTTTAAAAATCCAATGGAGGAGGAATCAATTTTATCTGCATTATTTATTGATGAAATGAAGACACATGCTTCCGTAGGTCCGAATTTATCTATCAAAGAGTAAGCATTTGGATTTTCAATTGCACCCAGTTTTTCCCCACCGACAGATAATACTTTTAGAGAAGTGTTGTCTGTGTCCCTAATAAATAGCTTGGCTACCTGCGTATTGATTAAGGTATGGGTAACATTATGTTTTATGAAATATTCATTCAATTTTTTCATGTTAAACCTTATGTCTTCAGGAACAACTGTTAAACATGCTCCTGAATATAAAACATTACTTATGGCCAGTAATGCGGCATCAAAACCTATTTTAGAATACATTCCATAAACATCTTTATCACTCAAGAAATATTTGTCCCTGTAAAATGAAACCATGTTGAGAACAGATTTTCTGGTGATTTTAACACCTTTAGGGATACCTGTAGTACCACTTGTATATAAAATACATGCCAAATCACTAGAATTAACATTCAATTTGGTTAATTCAGAGATTTCTTTCTTGACAATGTCAGATATGTTTAAAACAATACCATTATATGATAATCCTTTAACACGTTCATGAGTTTCATCACTTGCGATGACCACTTTGGACTGGGTATCTTTTAATATGAAGTCTATACGTTCGTCGGGATGTGCGTCATCAAGGGGAACATAAACTGCACCGGCAGATAAAATACCTAAAACGGACAGGAGATAGAGTTCTGACCTTTCAACTAAAAATGAAACATTATCACCTAATTCAACATCAAGATTTTTTAAAGATTTAGCAATTTTATCTGCAATAAAAGCACCTTCAGAGTATGTGTATGAATTATTTTTATAAGATACAAGTTTATTGTCGGGATTTTTGGAAAGTTTATCATTAAATGCCTCTAAAATATCATTATAATTTAAATCATGTTCTGTAAGATTAATTTTATCCAAGACAGCCAAATCATTATTGGAAATATAATTGATTTCGCACAGTTGCTTTTTATTTAATAATTCCTGAAAAATAGATTTAAAGGAACATATGAAACTTTCAATCGTTGTTTTCGAAAATTTATCTGAAAAAAAAGCTCTAATTCCAAAGTTCCCATTTTCTAAGTTGAAAACATAAAAAGACAAATCCCCAACACGGTCATGTGATAACTCTTCAGTGAAAAGATTTTTTTGTGAATTTAAAAAAATATCATGCGAATATTGGAAAAAAACACTAGAATTTAAATTATATTTATTCACCAAATCCCGATAAGGATAAAAGTCATATTTCATAGCGGAAGTAATTAATTCATTGGAATAATCTAAAAAGGATTTGATGCTTTGATTTTTACAGTCCAGTAATAATGGCAATGTACGCACAAACATTCCAACAGAATCAGATAAATCAATATGGTTTCTGCCGTTTTCAACTAAATTAAACAGGACTTTTGATGAACCTGTGAATCTGGATAATGTATAAGCAAAGGCACTTGTGAGAAAATGGTTAAGAGTGATTTTATACTCACTTAAAAAGGAATTTAAATATTTATTATCAATGATTAATTCATCCCAATATTCATTTTCAACCAAATCATCTGTTTTGACTGAAGCCAAGAGTTCATGTGCATCATCACTATCTGCTAATAATTTATCAAAGAATTTTTCTGCTTCATCCATACTTGAAGAGAGAATAGATTCTTCAAATGAAATCTGTCTTAAGATACCGTCGTCAATATCAAAATCATCTGATGCGTCTAAAATTTTTAAAAATCTGCTTAAAATAATATTGAGTGAAGTACCGTCAAAAATCAGGTGATTGAAATCCATACATAGAAAAACTGATTCGTTGTCGTTTTCAACAATTAAAAAACGTGACAGATACTTGTCCAGTTCAAATTTCCTTACAAAAGACCCCACATCACTCTTTGACCCTTTAATAATTTCAGGTTCTGCATCAAATTTAAGGGAAGGAATTTCATTTTCAATAACTACACGGGATTTTAAAATAGGTAAAACATCAAACAATTTCAATATGGAATCATATATTTTATCTGCTGAATATGAATCTTTAAATTTAATTTTAAATGGATTATTATATGAAGTTCCCATATCTTTAACCTGTTCATCAAGATAAACGTTCAATTGGGATTCGGATAAAGGACAGATGCCAGAAAAATCGTATTTTATTTGTGGAGAAGAATAAATATTCAAATCAAATTTAATGTGATTTGCTATGTTTGATGGTGTGGATAATTCCATTAATTTGTTTGAAGCAATATTTACATCCATTTCATCATTTAAAACTCTCTGCAATTCCATTGCAGATAATGAATTTCCCCCCAATGATACGAAATCATCATCAAATAAAATAAAATCAGTTGAGAGGACTTTTTTAAATGACCTGATAACATGATTGAGAACATCATCCTCATATTTTTCAACATAATCTTTCGAAATGTGCTCTTTTAGAGCGGATTTATCGATTTTACCATTAATATTTAAAGGAATTTCATCCAGTTCAATGTAAATTGACGGAAGCATATAATAAGGAAGCTCATCTTCAAGAGCTTTTTTCAAAGTATCGCTTTTGAAATCGCCCTCTACAGTATAATATAAAACAAGATTATCCTTTTCCACATCCAGAAAGACATCATCTATTGAATCAAAGCGATTAATTATATTTAAAATTTCACTAGATTCTACACGAAAACCTCTTACAGACAACTGGTCGTCCAAACGTCCAATAATATTGATATTTCCATCAAAGTCATAATATCCCAAATCTCCCGTACGATACATCCTTTGATTAGACTTACCTTCACAAAAAGGATTATCAACAAAAGATTTGCTGTTTAACCAGTCATTATTGACATAACCAGAACTGATATAAGAACTGGAAATGCAAATTTCGCCGGGAACGCCTATAGGAACCTGCATATTATTTTCATCTAAGATATATGTCCATGTATTTGCAACAGGCCTGCCGATTGGAATTTTATCATCCAAATCATTTAAATCATAGACATTGCTTATTGCAAAAATTATTTCGGTTGTTCCGTAAATATTAACCAGTTTTGTTTTATTTGAACTCATTGACAGTTCGTTTAATTTTGATCCTGCCAAAACCATATGTTTTAAATTGATATCATTATCTTCAAAAATAGGATATCCCACTGCCGTAGGTAAAGTCAGTTCACACATAGGTATGTTTTTTAACACATCAAGCAGCAATAATGTATCCTTTCTTTCATTTTCATTAAATATTCTGCAGCCCAGTCCCAAATACAATGCCCAGTAAAGACCAAAAGAGGCAACAAAACTAAAACTTGCATAACATCCTATAACATCATCACTTTCACAGTTAAAAATATCCTTATATGCAATAGCAATTCCGCTAATCTGTTTATTTGAAATTTTCACGCCTTTTGGTAAACCAGTCGTACCTGAAGTAAACATAATGGCAAACAAAGCGTTGCTTTTTGCCAAAATATCAACCGGCTCATTACAGTCACTTCCCAAATCATCAATGTAGATAATTTCTGCATTAAAATCATGCAAATGAGACAATTCCCTAGTGGTAATGATATGTGTGGACTGGGAAATATCCAACATGTGATTAATACGTTTTTCGGGATAATCCAAGTCGATTGGAACGAATGCCGCACCAATCTTATTTATTGCCAAAACGATTTGGGGAAAATGATAATTTCTGGGTAAGAATAATGCAACAGATGTGTTTGGAAAAATATTATACTCATTTCGTAAAGTATAAGCAATAGAATTGCTTGAACGTTCCAGTTCCCCATAAGTAATCTTATTTACCCCATCATCAATAGCAATATTTTCAGGAAACTTCAAAGCATGATTTCTAAATGAATGTGACAATGATTTATTTTCATCAACATCAAGAGATTTGCCTTTAGAAAACTCAGAAATTAAAGATTTATCCATATCTGATAAAATATCAATATCTTTACAAAGCAGATTCTGTGATTCCAATACATTATTCATTAAAAATTCAATATTTGAAAGCATATGATCAATATAAACATCAGAAAATAGATCATCATTATAAAGCAATTCCAATGAGTGGCTGAAAACATTTATTGTTATGGCTGAACCTTCACCGTTTCTTATGCTGACATCATCCAGACTGGAAAAATCAAAAATCGAATAATATGATGCAGCATCAATATAATTTTCAACATCAAGCATTGTATGTCTGGAGATATCCTCATAATTCATACATACATTATCCAGATGACTGGAAAATGAAATATCCTCAAGATCAACATTTAATAAAGAAGAATAACCAAAATATTTGTCTGAAACGGAAGTTTTAAACAGACATCCTTTAGTGTTATCTATACGGGACAAATATAGGGAAAAAATAGCTGTTATAAAGTTGAATTTTGAAATATCATTTTCAGTTGAAAAATCAGGCAGCTTAATTCTTTTACTTGAATAATTATCCGATTTTACATTATAATATTTAACATTAGGCAAGGAATCTGAAAGGTAATTTTTCCAAAAGTTTAAATCCTTTTTATAATCTGGTCCGAATAAATATTCTTCCAAATAATCGTAATGATGTATGGCATCAAAGTGTATTTCCTTAATATCACTGAAAAATTTATAAAAATTGTCAATTAAAGAGTAATCAAAGATGAGAGAATGAATATTGGCCAAAATTATAAACTTATCTTTAACTTTTAAAACAAGAAATTTAAACAAAGAAACATCAACAAAATTATCAAATGAATAAGCAAAAAATGAATCCATTTCCTTTTTTATGTCAGACGGATTTTGATTGGAAACATCTTTAAATTCATATATTTTTTTATTTTCACATGTATAATGATTAAAATTATTATCAAATTGAATATTTATTGATTTGGCTATTTTATCAAATTTCATATCCAAATCATTAAATGAATTCAAATGACATTCAAAACTAAATTTAATTTCATGTCCTCCCATATTAATACACCATTGGATAAGTATTAAAAAGAAACTATGTTAAAAATATATATATTAATCATGATTAATTATATTATTATTTATATTTAAATTTGTATATGGTGACTATCGAAACATCATTATGTTGTTGATTTTCTTGGTTTTCAATCCAATAATTTCCTTTATTGAATATCTGATTAATTTTTCCTTTTCTGATTATATATTTTTCTTTATATGCCTTTGGTATTGTTCCTCCAGCATAATTTTCAGTTGGAATATTACTGCTATCTAAACGATGATTATATGGAAATTCAGAATATTATAAAAATTTAATTTATGTGTGTTTCACCAACAGACAAATTGGCAGACCCACACAACATATCTTAATAGTGAATATTAAGTAACATGTTGTTCAATTGAATAACTTACAATTTTATATAATGATTAACTTTTTGAATCTGACATTATCCACAAATTTAATTAACCAACCAAATCTAAACTATAATATAGAAATATTGAAAGAATAATAATTAATTGATATTTTAAGTGATTACAATGATGATACCAACGATACCGACCCCGGATGAAATATTGGACAAGGGTTTTAGCAGAGGAAAAAAAGCTGCAGATTTGCTTAGAACACAAAAAATCCCCAAACATTTAAAAGGTAAAAAGATTGAAGAAAGAAGAGTTGTTACTGCATGTCAGGTGATGAAAGATAAATTGAAATCAATAATTGATGCAGTACCGGAAATTGAAGAATTGCATCCATTTTATCAAGATTATATAGATATTACAGTTGGCGTAGACTCAATGAAACAGGCATTGGGCGCACTTAACTGGGCATATGGTATCTTAGCTCAATTAGAAAGAGAATATTCCAATAAACTTAAAAGAAGTCCTTCAGAAAGAGCAAGTACTATTCAAAGAGAAGCTTATGGGAGAATTGCTTCTGTCATAAATAAAATAGAGAAGGATTTAGATTTCCTGGACTTTGCAAAAGCAAGCTTAAGAAATATGCCGACAATAGATTTTGATGCAATAACCATTGTAATTGCAGGATTTCCAAATGTAGGAAAATCTACACTTTTAAGACAGATCAGTGGGGCAGATCCCCAGGTAGCTAACTATCCATTTACAACAAAAGGAATTCAAATAGGCCATACCGAAAGACATTGGAAAAGTATCCAAATTATAGATACACCAGGATTATTGGATAGGCCGGTATTGGAAATGAATGATATTGAAATGAATGCGATTGTTGCACTTGAACATCTTGCTGATGCGATTTTATTTATTTTTGACGGATCAGAAACTTGTGGATTCCACTTAGAAAGCCAATATAATCTATTAAAACAAATTGAAAAAATATTTAGTGAAATACCAATAATTTACCTGTTCAATAAAATGGATATTGAACAGGATGAAGAATATATTAATCAATTTGTAGACAATCCCGAAAATACATTATTCATATCAGCACTTGACGGTGAGGGTATAGATAAAATTAATGAGATAATCGACACTATTGAAAAAATTGATAGAACTCCAGAAGTTGATGAAGAAGAATTAGACTATTATTAAAAGTAATATTTATATACGTGTATTGATAATCTATAATCAAACATATAGGGAAAAAGTGTATAAGGAGTGAAAATTATGGAAGAAAAAGATGTCCTTGAAGAAAAAATAAACGAAAGAA
>NZ_JAZRJY010000014.1:0-28528 GCF_045646045.1 Methanobrevibacter sp.
AATATAATTTACAATTGATTTTCTTGTGATTTTTACTCCTTTTGGAATGCCTGTAGTACCACTGGTGTACAATATGCATGCTAAATCTCCATAAATTACAGGTAAGTGTGTTAAACAATCTTCAGCATCATTTATAATCTCAGATATATTTAAAATAGTGCAGTCACTATCCAAATTGGATGTGCGTTCTTCAGTTTCATCACTGACAATAACAACTTTGGATTGAGTATCATTCAATATGAAGCTCAATCGATTGTCCGGAAGGGCATCATCTAAAGGAACATAAGTTGCACCGATAGATAATATGGCCAGTATACTAAACATATAGTATTCAGATCGTTCAGTTAAAAATCCAACAGAATCATTTATCTTAACGTCCATTTCTTTTAATTTTTCAGCGATTTTATTCGCAATAAAAGCACTTTCTTCGTAACTGTAGGTTTTGTCCTTAAAGGATACGAAATTATTGTTTGGATATCTTGAAAGATTATCATTAAATGCATCCAAGATGTCATTATATTTTAATTCGTGTTCTGTTTCATTGATTTCGTCTAAAAGTTTTAAATCTTCATCACAAACATAATTTATATCGGACAATTCATTTTTATCTAATATTTGAGTCAATACTTCTTTATATGCTTTCGCAAATCTGATCATTGTTTCTCTAGAGAATTTATTGCTGTGTTCAACCTTGATAAGATAGCCGTCATCAAGATTGTAGATTACACATAATAAATCAGAAATTAAATTAAAATTAATATCTTCAATATTAATTCCGTCTTCGACATCTGATATATCATTTAAATCATGATTATATTCAAAACAGACATTATTATTCAAATTAAATTCATTGGCAAGTAATCTGTATGGATAATCACTGTAAAGCATTGAATCTAAAATTAAATCAGACACATAATTTAAATACTCTTTAACTGAGGTGTTTTTACAGTTAATCACTAAAGGAATAGTTCTGACAAACATTCCTAATGCATTTTGAGAATATTCTTCATGTCGGCCGTTTTCAGTAAAGTTGAAGTAAACTTTATCGTTGCCTATGAAGCGTGAATATGTGTATGCAAATATTGCATTCAGTAAAGAACCTATGGTAATTCCATTTTCATGAGCAAATTTTTCCATTTGTTCACGAATACCATGCACAGGCAAGGTAACGATTCCTGAATGACCATCAATATCGTCTAATAATTCTGTAATGTCATTTAAATCATCAAATTGGTCATTAAAGAAATCATGTGCTTCTTCGTATGTATTTTTATATTTTGATTCAAAAGCATCAAGACTGGCTTTAATGAAACCTGTGTCTATTTTACTGTCTGACTTTTTATTTAAAATATCATTCAAGTTATTGTTAATTACAGTTTTTGTTGTAGCATCACTGATTATGTGGTGTATATTATAATATATGATTTTGGATTTTCCATCATCTACAATATAAAAACGTGCCAATGATTCATTTAAATCAAATACATCGTTGATTTTTGAAAAATTTACTTCGTTTGTGATTTCAATTTGAGGGTAGCTGTCACAAACTAAAAGGGGCATATTTTCGTTATCTATAATCCTTCCTTTTAAAATTGGATGTTTTTCAATTAATTTGTCAACGGCATCTTTGATTTCATTAATCTGACAATTTAAATCACACTCATATAATCCTGGATTTGCATATGCGATACCTTTATCATGAACTTTTTCATCTAAATAAATACCCCATTGAGGTTCGGATAAACAGCAAACGAGCCCGTCATCAAACTGGTAGTTTCCAATAAATTCCAGCTCTGATTTAATGTTTTCTATAAATGTTGGGTATTTTTCGCCAAGATATGTGTCTTTAGCATAATCTCCACCAAGGATATATCCGTCTTTAATTTTAGCAATATTCAGGGTTATTCCATAAGAATTGGATTCGAAAATGTCAGTTTCAATATCTTTATCTGATAAATAATTATTAAGTGATTCAAATAACTTGTTTTTAAATATAAATTCCGTACTTAGGAAATTAAATGTAACTGGACAGTGTTTATATTCAAATTCGTTTTTCAGATATATTAAAGATCCATAATTCAAACCTAAATCATTGATGTTTTTGAATTCTTCTTTAAGTTTATAAACATCTAGCATTAAGGAAATGTTGTCTTCACCATTAATCAAATCAAGTTCTACAGGATATTGACTAGTAAACCATCCGATGGTACGGCTGACATCAGCTAATCTTTCCTCACGACCATGTGATTCACGATTAAAGATGATGTTTTTGCCGTAAGTCTTTTTATATGCGCGGGCAATTGCTAAAGCCAAATATTCTTCTTCAGTCAGTCCCATTATATTGTCTGGATTATAATTATTTTCCGCTTTAAAACTGAATACAGCACTTGGTCCGCAAATTTCAGAATCATCTAGGGAGTTATTAATTTTAATCCAATGCTGTTTTTCCTCTTCAGAAATATTATCGGCCAATTCTTTAATATTATCTACCCATAATTTATATGGATAAGGCCTGATGAGATCGATTTCCCTTCCGGATTCTATTTTATAATAAAGATATGATAAATCATCAATTAGGATACTCCAGCTAATACCGTCAATAATTAAGTGATGAATGATAAACATAACATAGCTTTCATTATTGTGGTGGATAAGATAGATTTGTATTAAGCTATTTTCAACATTCAATGAATCAGGGGCTTTCATGAAGATATCCATCAATGTTTCATTGACATCCTTTTCAGAATATATTTCATTAATTTCGCAAACTCTAGTATTTACAGGCCTTATTTCCTGAATTGGTTTATTATCTTCAAATGTGTATTTTGCACGTAACATATCGTGGATATTGGACAATTTATCAAAGGCCTTTTGTAATGCATTTAAATCAAGTATCTGATTTGCTTTTAAGATAAAATGCTGGTTGAATTCATTTTTATTAATTTGATCAAAGAAATAACTCTGGATAGGATGCAAGTCAACAATGCCTTCTACCGCATCATATGAAACTTTGGAAATGCTTTCTACATTTTTGGAAATTAAATAAGGGGTTTTGTAATTTAGTATGTCTTGTGCACTGCAGGAAATATCATTGCTTTGAAGTAATGAAATAACACGTATGGCTTTGATTGAATCTCCACCTAAACGAATAAAATCGTCATATAAACCAATTTTATCCTGATTCAACACGTTTTCAAATGTTTCTACAATTATTTTTTGCACCTTGGTGACCGGAGCAACATATCTTGAATGTAAATGCTCCAGATTAACTTTTGGCAATGCTTTCTTGTCTACTTTACCATTGACATTTAACGGAATTTTGTTTAAAGGAATAATAAATGAAGGAACCATGTAATCAGGTTTATGTTTTGAAACATATTCTCGAATGTAATCTCTCAGTGAATCTGGGGAGAATTCTTTAGATGCAACCACATAGGCTATCAATTCATTATTTCCATTATTATCTACTACTTGAACTGTAACATCATCAACATAATCGATTTTTCTAATTGCTGATTCGACCTCAGGTAATTCTACACGGTTTCCTCTGATTTTAACCTGACTGTCACGGCGGTCCACTATTGCCAAGGTTCCATCAGGTAAAAATCGGACCATGTCTCCTGTACTGTAAATGTGCTCATATCCTTTTTCATCATCAAATGGATTATCAAAGAATGATTTTGCGTTTTCCTCTTCACGATTCAAGTATCCTGGAGTTAACTGGGTTCCTGCAAGATACAATTCTCCAACAGCTCCCAAAGGTACACGGCGATGTTCATCATCTAAAACATATCCTTTAACATTGCTGATGAATCTTCCGATACTTGTATGGTGCACACGTTTGTTGGCAAAAATGCTGGTTGAAACAGCCAAGTTTTCGGAAGGACCATATGTTTCAAACGGACCGATGGAATCTGGTGCATTCAATTCACCTAATTTCATTCCACCGAAACACAGTAATTTTATTGTGGTTTTCATGCCGCTTTCAGCGAATAATTTACCGACTTGGCTGGTAATATAAGTATGAGTACAGTTGTGTTCTACATAATAGTCATTTAAAGCTTTCAAGTCCAATCTGATTTCTTCAGGAACTATATATAATGATCCTCCGGCAATAACTGGAGCATATAATGCTGCAGTATGGATATCAAATACATAAGAACAGTGCATACCGTAAATGTCCTCTGATGTAAATGAGGTCTCATCAACATACCATGAAACAAAGTTATTTATGGCTTTTCTGGTAATTAGAGTTCCTTTTGGAGTACCTGTTGTACCGCTGGTATATAAAACACAGCCGATATCTTCATCATCAGTGCTTACAATATTTAAGCGATTTGAACTGTCAATTTTGGATTTTGTGATATTTGAAACATTTAAAACATTAATATCTAAGCTATTGTTGTCTATAATGTCTAAAATATCTTGTTCCGTTTCATCGGTTACGATTACAACGCCTGATTTGGTATCTTTAAGCATTAATATTATACGGTCTTCAGGATAATTTGCCTCAATAGGAACATAAACGGCACCGGCTGTCAAAACACCCATACTTGCTAATAAGAACCATTCTGAACGGTCAACAAATAATGCAACAAAATCCTGTTTTCCTATACCTAAATCGTTTAATTGTTCAGCTATTTCATTAGCTATAAAAGCACTTTCTCCGTGGGTGTAGGAAATGTCATTATATCCGACAAGAATATTGTCTTCATATTTCGTCAGATTCTTGTTGAATGTTTCCAAGAGGTCTCCGTATTCAAATTCAGTTTCAGTTTTATTGTAGGAATCCAACAGTTCTAAATCTGATGAAGTAATATAATTAATCTCTGATAAATTATTAACCTCGGTTATTTGGGATAATATTAAATTATAACTTTCTGCAAAACGCAAGATTGTATCTTCACTGTATTTGTCGGAATACATTATATTTAAACTATAATTATCTCCATTTTGTATAACATCAACATTGAAATCGCTGATAAAATCGGACATGTCATTAATCATTTCCTCTTCAATGTCAATATTGTTATTGCGGTCTCCAATCCAATCAGGCATATACTGGAAAATAATATCTGAGTTTATATCATATTCATTTGCCAATAATCTGAATGGATAATAGTTATATCTCATCACACCATAAATTAAATTTGATATGTATGTAATAAAATCAGCTGAGGACTGATTTTTACAATCAACCATCAACGGCAATGTATTTACATACATTCCTATTGAATCGAAATTGTTGAATCTGTCACGTCCGTTTTCAACAATGTTGAATAATACCTTATCGCCACCTGTAAATCTGGATAATGTATATGCAAAAACACCGGTAAATAATGCATTCTCGCTGATGTTGTTATTGTCAATAAATTCTTTTATGTTGCTGTTTAAATCGATTTTACACATGCCGGGTCCATCAAAGGTTATATCGTCTAATAAAACACTAACTTCATCAACATCACACAGCATATTGTCGAAATAGACTTTTGCAGCATCATATTCTTCGGTTTTTTGGATTTCCTGATTAAATGCAGAGACTTTTAAGAATGATTCGTCTTTATCAACTACATTATTGTCGAGAATATTCAATAAATCTCGTTTGAACACCGGTTTGGATAGACCATCAAAGATTAAATGGTGGAAAACTGCAAATAATTCATATTTTTCATCTTTTTCAACAATCAGGAATCTGCATAAACTTTCATATAAATTAAATCCTTTATTTAAGAAGCCATTAATTGTTTCATCATCAATATTATTTTTAATTGAAATCTCTGGCTTTTTGCCTTTTACCAGATAAGGAACTTTGAATTCGTCACTTACATGCATTTTTAAAATCGGATGAACGTTTATCATTTCATTTAAGGCATTATGCAAATCATCTATTGAATATTTTTTAGAAATATTCATGTTTACCGGAATAAGATATGAATCAGTCTTATCATTGGCAATAATGTCCAGATATACATTCAATTGTGGTTCATTTAAAGGACATCCTCTTTCAATGGAATATTTATCTAAATTAAATGATTTTTTACTGATGTTATTTGCTATTGCCTTTGGAGTGTGCAGACTCAAAATATCTGCCGCTGAAATGTTATATTCTTTCAGGTATGAATTCAGTTTAATTGCTGTTAATGAATCTCCACCTAATTTAATGAAATCGTCATAGACACTGATTTTTTCTAGATTAAACACTTCTTCAAATGCCTTTACAATATCCTCTTCTGTCTTATTTGTCGGTGCAACATATTCGGCACGTAAATTCTTAAGGTCAACTTCAGGCAATGCCTTTTTATTTACCTTACCGTTGACATTTATCGGAATCTCATCTAATTTCACGACATATGAAGGAACCATATAATCTGGTTTATATTTGTTTACATGGTTTTGAATATAATCAACCAAAGCATTATCCTCTAAATCATTGGATGTTACGATATAGGCCACCAGTTCCTTGTTTCTTCCATTATCTATTGTTTGGACAGTAACATCTTCAACATCACTGATGTCTCTGATTGTTGATTCAACTTCTGTGAGCTCTACACGGTTTCCTCTAATTTTAACCTGTCCGTCACGACGGCCGACAATACCTAATGACCCATCTGGCAATACTCTTACAAGGTCTCCTGTGCGATAAATTTTGGAATAATCTTCATCCTCACTGAACGGATTGGTTATGAAAGATTCGTTTGTTTCTTTTTCACGGTTCATATAGCCTTGAGATACCTGATATCCTGCCAGGCATAATTCTCCGACAGCACCGATTGGAACACGTCTTAAATCTGAATCCAAAATATAATATTTTGAATTGTAGTTCAGATATCCTACAGATGAATAATCTATTTTATCTGAGTTATTTATTGATGTAATGAAGTTATTGGTTTCTGTAGGTCCGTATTCATCAACTAAAATATAGTCTTTCGGACTTTCACTTTCACCTAATTTCTCTCCACCGACAAAGAGGTATTTCAGGGATGTATCTTCATTTGTTTCCATGAATAATTTACCGACTTGTGTGGTAATCATTGTATGGGTAACGTTCTGCTTAATGAAATAGTTATTTAATTCATCCATGTTCAGCCTTATGTCTTGTGGAACTACTGACAAACAGGATCCTGCATGAATGGCCTTGAATATGGACTCACAACCGGCATCAAAACCGATAGATGGATATAATGCATAAACATCATCACTGTTTAAATCATATTTGTCTGCATAATACTCTGCTACATTAAGAATGGACTTTCTGGTGACCTTAACTCCTTTAGGAACACCTGTACTACCACTGGTGTATAGAATAGAAGCCACTTCACCATAACATACATTCAATTTATCCAAAGTTCCAATGTTTCCATTAACAATGTCTGAAATATTTAAAATAATAATATTATCTTCTGTTAATTGTTTGGCTCGTTCATAAGTATTGTCATCTACAATAATTGCTTTGGAATCAGTATCTTTTAATATAAATTCAATACGTTCGTCCGGATGTGCATCATCTAAAGGAACAAAAACACTTCCTGTAGATAAGATAGCTAATATGCAGGTCATGTATTGTTCGGATCTGTCCACTAAAAATGATATGCAGTCTTTTGGTTTAATTCCGGATTTAATTAATTTTTTAGCTATTTTATCAGCAATAAATGCTCCTTCAGCATAAGTATAGCTATTGTCATTGTATGAAACGAGTTTATTGTCCGGACATTTTGAAAGGTTGTCGTTAAATGCATCTAAAATGTCATTATATTTTAAGTCATGTTCTGTTTTATTGTATTCATCCAAAAGCTCTAAATCTTCTTTTGTAATGTAGCTGATATCTGATAAATTGCTTACATTGATTATCTGGGATAAAATTAAATTATATGTCTCTATAATTTTGTCAATGGTCTTTTTACTGTATTTATCAGAATATATGATATTTAATGTGTAATTATCATCTTTCTGATTAACGCTTACATTCAAATCACTTATTTGGTCATCCGTATCCTTTATTAAATCTTCATTATCCAAATCATCATTTCTATCTTTATTAAACCAGTCAGGCTGATATTGGAAAAGGATATCTGCATCTATATTATATTCGTTTGCCAGTAATCTGAATGGATAATAGTTATATCTCATGGCACTGTAGATTAAATCAGACATTGAGTCGATAAATTCTGAAACGGCTTGATTTTTACAGTTGGCCAGTATTGGTAACGTGTTTACATACATTCCTATTGAATCGAAATTGTTGAATCTGTCACGTCCGTTTTCAACGATATTGAATAATACTTTGTCGTTGCCTGCAAATCTGGATAATGTATATGCAAAGACGCTTGTGAATAATATATTTTCATTAATATAATTTTTTGATATAAATTTATTGAATTGCTCTAAATCGATGTCCAAATTGCATTCACACGTGCCCGGACCATCGGTTAATATGTCATTTAACAATGTTCCTATTTCATCATTTTCTGCAAGCATTAAGTCATAATAATCTTTTGCTTCACTATATTCTTCGGTTTTTTGGATTTGCTGATTAAATGCAGATACTTTTAAAAATGAATCGTCAACATCAATATTATTTCCATTAAGAATGTTAAGTAAATCTTGTTTAAATACTGGTTCGGATAATCCGTCAAATATTAGATGGTGGAAAACACTGAATATTTCGTATCCGTCATTTTTTTCATTAATTAAGAATTTACATAAACTTTTTTCTAAATCAAATCCTTTACTTAAAAATTTATGGATAAATGTTTCATCAGCATCATTTTTAACTATTATTTCAGGATCATTTCCTTTTATTAAGTAAGGGACCTGGTGATTGTCACTTATGCACATTTTTAAAATCGGGTGCACGTTTAAAATTTCATTTAATCCGTCGCATATTGTGTCAACTGAATATTTTTTGGAAATATTCATTTTAACTGGAATGAGGTATGAATCTACTTTGGCATTGGCGATAATATCCAAATATACGTTTAGCTGTGGTTCATTTAAAGGACAGCCTTCATCTATTGAATACAAATCCAGATCAATATTGGATTCATTTATATTTTCTGCAATTGCTTTCGGAGTTCCTAAATTCAATATGTCTGCTGCAGTAATATTGTAATCGTTAAGTTGGGATATTACTCTGATTGCTATGAGTGAATCTCCTCCCAAACGTGAGAAATTGTCATAAATACTAATTTTTTCCTGATTAAATGACTCTTCAAATGCATTTACAATGTCTTTTTCTATTTTGTTTGTTGGTGCAACATATTCTACATGTAAACTATCAAAATCAACTTTAGGCAATGCTCTTTTATCTACTTTGCCGTTTACATTCAATGGAATTTTATCCAATTCAATAATGTATGAAGGAACCATATATTCCGGCTTATGTTTTGATACATATTTGCGAATAGCATCTTCAAGATTACCTTCATCATATTTGTCTTTTAAAACAATATATGCTGCAAGTTCGTTGTTGGATTCATGTTTAACGGTCTGAACAGTTACATCATCCACATAATCGATTTTACGAATGATTGATTCGATTTCAGATAGTTCTACACGGTTTCCTCTGATTTTAACTTGACTGTCACGGCGTCCTACAACACCGATTGATCCGTCATTTAGTATTCTTACCATATCTCCTGTACGGTATAATCTGTTATAGTCTTCATCTGATTCGAATGGATTGTTAAGGAATGCTTTTTTATTTTCCTCTTCACGATTTAAATATCCTTGTGCAATTTGATAACCTGCAATGTAGAGCTCTCCGACAGCGCCTGCAGGCACACGTCTGAATTCATTGTCCAATACATAAGTTTTGGTGTTGTATCCTAGCATACCTACTGAAGAAGAGTCTATTTTGTCAGCATTTTCTATTGAAGCGATGAATACACATGCTTCCGTTGGACCGAATGCATCTACTAAAATATAATCTTCTGGGCTTTCAAATTCACCTAATTTCTCCCCACCTACTATCAGAAATTTCAGAGAAGTATCATCTACACTTTCTATAAACAATTTTCCAACCTGTGTGGTAATCAATGTATGAGTAACATTCTGACTGATGAAATAATCATTCATTTTTTCCATATCAAATCGAATATCAGCAGGAACTACAGACAAGCGGGCTCCGGAATATAAAACAACGGCCATTGCCATTAAAGCTGCATCAAAACCGATTGTTGAGAATAATGCATAAACATCATCATTGGCTAAATTAAATTTGTCCTGATAAATAGTTGCCAGGTTTACAATTGATTTTCTGGTAATCTTAACGCCTTTAGGGATGCCTGTAGTACCACTTGTGTATAAAATACAGGCTAAATCACCATAAACAACAGGTAAACTGGATAAAGTTCCAGTATCTTCTTTAATGTCTGAAATATTTAAAATAGCAATATCTTCAGATAGTTTATCGACGCGTTCATAGGTCTCTTCACTTACAATTACGACCTTGGTTTGCGTGTCATTTAATATGAATTGTATTCTTTCATCGGGATGGGCATCATCTAGGGGAACATAGGTTGCACCGCATGACATTATACCTAAAACGGATAAAAGATATAATTCACTGCGAGGAACTAAAAATCCAACACAATCTTGAGACTCAACACCTAAATCAATCAGTTTTTTGGCAATTTCATGAGCTATAAATGCACTTTCACTGTAGGTGTATGAGATATCTTTATAGGATACCAGTTTATTATTTGGATATTTTGAAAGATTGTCATTAAATGCATCTAAAATATCATTATATTTTAAGTCATGTTCTGTTTTATTGTATTCATCCAAAAGCTCTAAATCTTCTTTTGTAATGTATGTGATGTCAGATAACTTGCTTGCTTTGATTATTTGGGATAATATTAAATTATATGTTTTTATAATTTTGCTGATTGTCTTTTCGCTATATTTGTCAGAATATATGATATTTAATGTGTAATTTTCATCTTTTTGATTAACGATTACAGTTAGATCATTTATTAAGTCTTCTGAATCTTTTGTTAAATCTTCATAATATAATTCATCATTTCTATTTTCATTAAACCAGTCTGGCTGGTATTGGAAAATGATATCTGCATTTATGTTATATTCATTTGCCAGTACTCTGAATGGATAATAGTTATATCTCATTACACTATAGATTAAATCAGACATTGAGTCCATGAACGTGGATACGGCTTGATTTTTACAGTCTGCCAGTATAGGTAATGTATTTACAAACATTCCTATTGAATCGAAATTGTTGAATCTGTCACGTCCGTTTTCAACAATGTTGAATAATACTTTGTCGTTGCCTGTAAATCTTGATAATGTATAGGCAAAGACGCTTGTGAATAAGACATTTTCATTAATATAATTTTTTGATATAAATTCATTGAATTGCTTTAAATCGATATCCAAATTGTATTTGCATATGCCCGGACCATCGGTTGACACATCATTTAACAATGATTCTATTTCATCACTTTCTGCAAGCATTGAATCATAGTAATCTTTTGCTTCACCATATTCTTCGGTTTTTTGGATTTGCTGATTAAATGCAGATACTTTTAAAAATGAATCGTCAACATCAATATTATTTCCATTAAGAATGTTAAGTAAATCTTGTTTAAATACTGGTTCGGATAATCCGTCAAATATTATATGGTGGAAAACGCTAATTAATTCGTATTTATCAGTTTTTTCATTAATCAAGAATTTGCATAAACTTTTTTCCAAATCAAATCCTTTGTTTAAAAATTTATGAGTAAATGTTTCATCAGCATTATTTTTAACTATTATCTCTGGTGAATTTCCTTTTACTAAATAAGGAACTTCGGGATTGTCATTTATACACATTTTTAAAATAGGATGAACATTCACCATTTGATTTAAGGCATTATGCAAATCATCTATTGAATATTTTTTGGCAATGTTCATTTTAAGCGGTATGAGATATGAATCTAGTTTATGGTTGGCGATAATATCCAAATATACGTTTAGCTGTGGTTCATTTAAAGGACAGCCTTCATCTATTGAATAGGCGTCTAAATCAATATGGGAATCATTAATATTTTCTGCAATCGCTTTCGGAGTTCCTAAATTCAATATATCTGCTGCAGTAATATTGTAATCATTAAGAAGGGATATTATTTTGATTGCTGTGAGTGAATCCCCTCCCATGTGTGAGAAATTATCATAAATACTAATTTTCTGATTAAATATAACTTCAAATGCGTTTACAATGTCTTCTTCTATTTTGTTTGTTGGTGCAGCGTATTTTGCATGTAAACTACCAAAATCAACTTCAGGCAATGCTTTTTTATCCACTTTACCATTTACATTCAATGGAATTTCATTGATTGAAACAACAAAGGAAGGAACCATGTAATCAGGTTTGTGTTGACCAATATAATCTTTAACGTATTTGACGATGTCTCCTTTAAAATCAGGAGCAACCACATATGCAACCAATTCATTATTTTCACCGTTTTTAATTATTTGAACGGTTACATCATTAATGTCGGCAATGTCCCTTATGCTCAGTTCAATTTCGGACAATTCAACACGGTTTCCTCTGATTTTAACTTGTGAATCTGCTCTTCCTATAATGGCAACGCTTCCGTCAGGCAGATATCTTCCCAAATCTCCGGTTTTATATATTCTATTATAACCATTGATTTTGCCATCGAACGGATTTTGGAATAATGCCTTTTTGTTTTCTTCAGGATTCTTAAAGTATCCTTTAGTTGTTTGATATCCTGATAAATAAATTTCACCAACAGCACCGAATGGAACTCTTCGCTGTTCATTATCTAAAATATAAGTTTTGGTGTTCCAGTTCAGCATACCAACTGATGAATCATCCAATTTTTCATCAACGTCAATGGAAGTAATGTAATTGGCTTCAGTCGGACCATAAACATCACTTAAAGTATAGTTTTTTGGAGGAACAATGCTGCCCAATTTTTCACCGGCAGTTTGCAAATACTTCAAAGAAGTTTCTGATACAGTATTAACAAATAATTTGGCTATTTGGGTTGTAATTAATGTATGTGTTACTCCATATTTTATGAAATAGTCATTTAATTTAAAAATGTTTAGTCTAATGTCATTTGGAACATATGTTACTGATCCTCCGGTAAATACTGATGCAAACTGCTCTAAAGAAACATCAAAACCAACGGAGGCGAAAATTCCTATAACATCATCATGTCCAAATTCTGTGCTTTCAACATAATATTCTATAAGATTCAAGATACCCAATGTAGTCATTTGAACTGCTTTAGGATTTCCTGTTGTTCCTGAGGTATAGAGAATACATGCCACATCATTAACATCTGAATCAACATAATCCACATGATTTGATGTTTTAACATCATCCAGTAAAGAAGAAATGTTAATAATATTTAAATCAAGATTAGCTCCATCATCAATTTTTTCGACACGGTTCTGGAATGTGTCCGTTACAATTATTGCTTTTGATTCTGATTGTCTTATCATGAATTCAATACGCTTATCGGGATGGTTTTCATCAATCGGAACATAAGTAATGCCTTGAGATAAGCAGCTTAATGCGGTTATGAGTGTCCAATGATTACGGTCGACAAAAACAACAACATTATCATTAGATACGACTTCATGCTGCTTTAATAATGAATTTAAGCTATTTACAATATATGCAATTTGAGAATATGTATAATTTGCATCATCACTTAATGTTAAACTATTGTCTGGATTTTCAATTAACTGGCTGTTGAAAGCATCCAAAACACTATTATATTTCAAATCATGCTCTGTCTGATTAAAACTATCTAAAATCTTTAAATCATCATTTTCAGTATAATTAATCTCTTTAAGTTTATCAACACTGAGCATTTCCTGTAAAATTAACATATATGTTTTAGTAAATCTCTCAATGAAAGAGTTTGAGTATTTATCTGTGTGTAAAATCCTGATTCCTAACTCGTCATCATCAACATCGAAAATAAAGAATGTCAAATCACCTTCAGGGTCATGATCTAACTCATTTACAGAATATCCATAATCATCCTTATTTAGTAATGTGGAAAATAGATTATGGGCGTATTGGAATGAAATATCAAATTTCAAGTCAAATTCATTAGCTAGAAAACGGAAAGGATACAGGTCATAATTCATTACAGTATTTACCAAAGTGCTGGAATATTCCAAAAAGGAATCTACAGTTTGATTTTTACAATCCATGATTATCGGAAGTGTTTTGACAAACATTCCTATAGATTGTGAATGATCAATGTGGCCTCTTCCGTCTTCAAGAATATTGAAAAGGACTTTGGAAGAACCTGTGAATCTGGATAATGTATATGCAAAAACACTTGAGAAAAATTGATTACGGGTAATGGAATGATTCTGTAAAAAGTCAGTCAGTTTATTTCCATCGATATCAAATGTATTCATATACTGAAATTCACTATCCTTGTCAATGCTAGGCATTAATTCATGAACTTCGTCTATATCGGCCAGCATATTGTGCATAAAGATTTTTGCATCATCCATATAATCTGAAGAAATATTTTCCTCAAATGAAATTTGTCTTAAAACTCCATTATCAATAAAATCTAATTCACATTCATTTAAAATATCGGATAATCTATTTAATAGGATTTTCAAGGATGTTCCGTCGAAAATTAAATGGTGGCAATCCATACATAGTATTGATGATTTTTCATTTTCTACAATTAAAAAACGAGACAGATATTTGTCAAATTCAAATTGTTGAACAAATGTATCAATATCACTGGCTGTTCCTTCAATAATTGGTGGTTTCGCATCAAAGCAAAATGAAGGCACATCATTATCAATTAAAATACGTGCTGTTAAAATTGGATGGATTTTAAATAATTTATCCAATGCAATTTTGATTTCTTCACCAGTGTAATCATTGAATTCTATTTTAAACGGATTATTATACTCCGTTTTCATATTATTTGTAATTTCATCCAAATAAATATTTAATTGGGATTCAGATAAGGGGCAGGTCTGATTAAAATCATAATTAACATTATCGTCCTGTGAATTCAAATGAGATTTAATATAATTGCTAATCTGTATTGGCGTTGATAGTTCAATTAATTTATTTGATGCTATACTTACATTGAATCTATTCTTTATGGCCAACTGCAATTTCATTGAGGATAATGAGTTACCTCCCAATGCAACAAAATCATCATCAATCAGCACTAAATCTTTGTTTAAAACTTTTTTAAATCCTTCGATTACGCCTTTAAGGACATTATCATTTATCTCTATATCGGCATTTCTTTGATTATGTTTTTTCAATGCATTTTTATCAACTTTTCCATTGACATTTAATGGAATATAATCCAATTCTAAAAAAAGGGATGGAATCATATATGGAGGCAGTTCTTTTTTAAGGGCATTTTTCACATCATCAATATTTAACTTATCATTGGTTGTATAGTATGCAATTAAATTATCGTTATCCACATCTAAATTAATCTCTGAAATGGAATCAAAGCTTTCCATGATTTTTAGGATTTCATCTGACTCAATACGAAATCCCCGCACGGATAATTGGTTATCCTGTCTTCCGACAATTTCAATTTCTCCGTCAAAATTATAAAAAGCCAAATCTCCCGTGCAATACATAATTTTATTGTCTTCACAGTCACAATATGGATTTTCAACAAAAGCCTTCTCAGTTAAATCAGGACGGTTATAATAACCTGGGCTCATATAATCCCTTGAAATATATAATTCACCCATAACACCAACAGGGACCGGATTTTTGTTTTCATCCAGAATATATTTCCATGTATTATCTAATGGTTTGCCTATTGGTGCAGAATTATTATTTAAATCCACAATTTTCGTTGCTGTAAATGCAGTTTCGGTTGTACCATAAAGGTTGACTAAATTGGTGTTCGTTTCTTTTTTAGGCAAGTTATCTAATTTGGATCCTACTGAAATAAGATATTTTAAATCAATATTTTCATTTTCATATATTGGCAAACATAATGCCGGAGGTATAATAATATCATTTAAAGGCTGGTTTTCAAGTACCTGGATTAATAATAAACTGTCTTTTCGTTCCCTTTCGTTTAATATTCTGCAGGATTCACCAAAGTATAATGCGTAATATACTCTGAATGATGCAATAAAACTAAAACTGAAATAACATCCGGTAATGCTGCCCTGTGAAGATTTATAAATTTTTCTTAAAGATGAAGCCATAGCTCCAATTTGTTTATTGGGAACCATTACGCCTTTAGGCAGGCCTGTTGTACCTGATGTGAACATGATGGAAAATAGATCATCTCCGCTGCCTTCACATTCAACTACTTCATCATAATTCCTGTTTAAATCCTCAATATAAATCACGTTGATATTAAAATCATGGACATTTTCATATTCTTTGGTTGTGATAATGTGCTCGCACTGAGCAATATTTATCATATGCTCAATACGTTTGGCAGGATAATCAGAATCAATTGGAATAAATGTTGCACCAATTTTATTCAATGCTAAAACCAATTCAGGAAAATGATAATCTCTTGGAAGCATTAAAGCAATGGAATCGCCTAAACCGATAGTAAAGTTTTTTTTCAAATCGTATGCAATGGAGTTAGTTGAATATTCCATTTTGCCATAAGTTATTTGGTTTACACCATCATCAATGGCGGTTATATTGGGATATTTAATTGCATTTTCACGAAAAGCCTGGGCTAATGTTTTATTTTTATCTATATCAACAATATCTCCTTTACAGAAATCCGCAATCAATGCTTTATCTTCATCCCCAATAATGCAAAGGTCTTTACACAGTTGGTTCGGATTATTTAATGAATTATCTATTAGGGATGCAATGTTTTTTAGCATATGTTCGATATAAATTTCTTCAAATAAATCTGTATTATATATTAATTCCAATTCATCATCAAAAATATTTAATGTTAAAGCAGAATCGTTTATATTAATATCTTCAGCATTTACCTGTGTAAGGTCATAAACAGAATAAAATGAATCAATATCCATATCAATTTCTGTATCAATAAACGTATCATTATTTATTTTATTTAAATGTTCATTAAAAGAAATATTTTCATCATAATCAATTTTAAATAATATTTGAGCGTTTAAATCATTTTTAGAAATAGTGCTTTTTATTAAGCATCCTTTGGTTCTGTCCACTCTTGATAAGTATAGTGAAAAAATACCTATAATAAAATCAAATCTGGAAATTTTGTTATTTGTTAAAAATTCATTTAATGATTTATTTACAAGTATGATTTTTTTGTTTTTGTAGGAATCTGATTGGATATTATAAAATTTAATATAATTTTCAATATTTTTATCAATTTTTTCTGAAAGAAAATAATTGTTATTTTTCATTATACCACCAGAATATTATTTTAATTTGCCTTTTTTATTTCCTTAATATCTATAAGTTACATTATATTTTTAGGTTTACATTTCATACAATATATATTATTATATTATATATATTTGTATAAATTTACAAAAAATTTCTTTTACATTCAAAAACAATATTTTAATTTTATTTTTCTTTAATATGATGTATCTGTCAGTTCATTTACAGTGTATTTTTTAATATCATTTGTTTTATAATGTCCCGCTGAAGCTATTTTATATTCGCCAATATCAAATAAGTTGAACTTAAGATTATTCTTGTCATTTTTCAGTGATATTTCATCACCGATAAGTATTTCAAAGCTATTCAAATCCAAATTAAATCCCAGGCCAGTATATTTCATATAGCTTTCTTTTAAAACCCAGTATTTAAAAAATTCATCGTAGGGCTTATCGGATTTCATTATGTTTTCATATTCGCTGTTGAAGAAATAATTCTTGGCTATATTTAAATCAATTTCAGAGTCAATATATTCAACATCCACACCAATTTCCTTATCGGATATTGCACAGCAAACAATTTTACCGGAATGACTTAAATTAAAATAAATATTTTCATAATTGGATATGTATGCCTTATCATATTTTCCAATTTTAAATTCGGGTTTGGTGATGCCTTCTGCTTTTAATAGTTTTTGAAGCAGCAGATAAACTCCACAGCTAAGCTTCTTATCCTTTTTAAATCTATAAAAATCGATTTTTTCTTTTCTTTTATCTGAAACTAATTTATACCCCTTATCTAAATCAAGATCTTCTATATTGCAATAGGCTATTTTAATCATTTTTATCAATTATTATTAGGGTCATGTCATCAAATTGTTCCGTTCCGGTTGCAAACTCTTCAATATCTTTTAGCAGCATTTCAATTTTACCATGTTTTTCACTTATTTCATTTAACATGTTGATAAGGCGTTCTTCACCATAAAATTCATTATTGATATTTTTAGCATCAGTTATTCCGTCAGTATATGCAATCAATCTATGGAATGATGAAATTTCTTCTCTCTCGAATTCAAAGTCTTTCATAACTCCCAAAACAATACTTGGGTTCATGTTTATTTTTTCAAATCCATTTTCATTGTAAATTAATGGGGATTCGTGTCCGGCGTTGGAAAATGTCATGACTTTTGTCCTTTTATTGTATATTCCAAGCCATAATGTTATAAACATCACTTCAGTGTTATTTTCGCATAATTGGTTGTTAAGTAGATATAACACTTTGGAAGGATCTTTTTCACTTTTAAGAATTTGTTTAATGATTGCATGAGTAATTATTGAAAGTAACGCTGCAGGAACACCTTTTCCAGATGCATCACCAATTACCATAGCTAAATTTTCATCATCTATTTCGAAATAATCATAAAAGTCTCCACCTACTTCCCTTGCAGGTTCGGAATGTCCATAAACTGAATAATATTCATTTTCAATACTTTTTGTTGGCAGAATTGATTTTTGAATTTTTTCAGCAATGTTAAGTTCTGCTTCAATCCTATGTTTTTCCCCTTCAATTTTTTCTATATTTTCAATGTATTCATTGGTATTGTTAATCAAATTGGTGTAACTACGAGCCAACATTCCTATTTCATCAGTATCATTAATATGTTCAGAATATATTTTAAGTAATTCATCTGATTTGATTTTATCTCCTTTTTTAATATACTGTTCTATTTTTGAAAATGAATATAACGGATTAATCACTTCCATTTCAATATATTTTAAAACAAAAAGACATGGGATAAAGAATATAATAATTAAAATGTCTATTAATACCAGCATGTAGATCATTATGTCATCCATCTCTACCGGTGAAAATATGTCTATAACTTCAAGCAGTATGTCGTTTGTGGAAACTAATACAGATATGAATATAAGAACCATTGTTGCTATAAGAAATATCTGCATTACTTTTTCAGGTATTGACGTATAGTTTATTTCAGTAATTTTTGATTTTATTGGTTTTGTTATGTATATATATAGTAATACTGTAAGAATAATGATTTTTACAATTGTTATTGAAGCATCCTGGGCAAAATAATAATCATGAATTAAAATCAATATTGAAAGGATAAATATCAATATACCAATTGCCTTATAGAAGTTCACATTAAGTTTTCTTTCAGATATTTTGGGGGTATGGACAAAATCAATTCTTTTTGAAAGCCAAATTCCAATAATTCCAAATATAAATGCAGAATTAAGAAAATTAACAAAATATCTCGTCCCAATCTCAAAACTAATTTTTATTGTTTCCGGATAGAATATATAAGCTAATTCTTTTTGGAGTATACTGTATAATGTAGCACATGCTATGACTATTGCTAAAAACAAAATTAAATTTGATGTATTATTTAATCTGGGTTTGGTAATTACACGTCTCCATCTGTAATTTCCATACCATAATTTATAAGCTAAATATGAAATTCCAAAACTTACAATTTCTGATGTAATAATAAAATAAGGACCATACTCCCTAAAGATGTCACATAGTGTATTTCCAAGAACTGCTCCGAAAGCACCATAAGGTCCGAAAAGCAGACCGGAAATAAGAATGACTCCTATATGTGGTGAGTATCCGTAGCCGAAAACATCACTTAACATTAACTCATAAGAACCCATATTGAAGATCATCATCAAGATAAAGGGTACTAATATCTTTTTTAAATTATTTTTTTCCATTATATGCCTTTTTTAATAATTTTCAGATGGTTTTCTCCATTTTCGCGGGTGTATATCATTTCATCAACATTATCTTTTGCAAGTAAAATCCCTAAACCTCCGACTTCCACTTCATCAATGTTGCCGGATTTTTTAGAGCCTTCATTAATTGTCGGATCGAATTCAATTCCATTATCAATAAATTCTACCGTTAAATCTCCGTCATAATCAACATTGACAATAATATAGTCCGCATTGGAATAATTAACAATATTTACAAACAATTCTTCTACCGCCAATTCTACTTGGATGTTTAATTCATGAATCTTGTTGATAAATTCCTTTAGAGCATATAATTCACTTATCTCTACTTTAAGTTTTATTGAATTCATGTTATCAAGCATATATTTTTAGTTTTAAGCTTTTTTATTCAATGTTTAATATATTGTCTAATCCAGAAACAGTAATGATTTCTTTTATTGTATCTGGGGTATTTATAATTTTAAATGGAATTCCTTCAGGTTGTAATTTTTTTTGCGTTGCAATAAGGACTCTTAATCCTGCACTAGAAATGTATTCTAAGTTTGCAAAATCTAAAATTAATGAGTCGAATTTTCCAATTTCATCATTAATTTCATTTTCAAAATCTGGTGCGGTTACAGTATCAATTTGACTGTCGACACTAATTGTCAATTCTTTTTCGTTATAAATTTTTTCGATATTCATTTTATCTGCCTTTTTTTTTAAATTAATATATTTTTTATTTTAATTCATATAATTAATTTTTGTTTTGAAAAATATGTTTAAATATAATTTTTGTTCATATTCATGGATTTTAATTTCATTGCTTTTGCTTGAATCATTGTTATATAATCTTTATTATCGTTAATGATGTGGTTGATGTATTGAATTCATTTGGTTATATATCCGTATTGTTCCTACAGAAGAATTCAAGAAAATATTTAAAGAATATGGGTAAGGCATCCGGGGGACTGATTATGGATGATTTGTCAATAAATGGCACTGATTTTGAAGAGGATTTTTTCAATGTTGTTAATATGAGCCAGTCATTGAAAATTCTAGATTTATTGGATTTTTAATGGCCAGAAATTGATAAAACTTATCTTAAACAGTTTATTAATTATTTAAATAGTTTTCATTACTTTGATTAATTAATTCATAGAAATGAGAATAACTCTCTGGGGAGGTAAATAACATTATCCTCTTTTTTAATTTTTGTTGTATTTGAAATGATTATTCCATGATTTGCTTTATATCTTCGTATTGCATTTTTGATTTGGCTTTTGTCTTTTCTACCGTAGCTGACTTCAATAGGAATTGGTTTTTCAAACCCTTTTTGGATAATGAAATCAACATTTTTGTCTTGTTTTTTCCCGGAATCATAATAAGTTTTATGGATGTTATTGTTTATTTTCTCAAAATTAAAGAATGTTGATGCAACAAAATTTTCAAATAGTTTTCCCATATATGCTTGTTTGTTTTCAAGGGAAGCATTGCCTATGGCCAATGACAAAACATGTTTTAAACTTGATGTTGCAAAATAGTATTTATTAGGTTTTGTTGTTCTTTTTGCAGATGATGTAAATGGTTCTACATGAAAAATTAATTGTGTTTTTTCAAGTGTATCTAAAAGTTTGTTTATTGTAGACTTATTTGAATCAAAAATATTTGCCATTGAACCTTTAGATACTTCTCCTGGATTTTGAAGGGCAAAGAAATATAATAAATTAAACGCTAAATCCTGTGTTTTTCCATTTAATCCATTAATATTTTTCATGTCATTTGTAACAACTCTATTTACTGTATCTATCAATTTATTTATTATTTCATGTTGTTTTTGATTGAAATTTGAAGGAAACCCGCCAAATTTTAAGAAATTTTCCCATTCATTTATATTATAATTTTCAAATTCACTATAAATTTTAAGCAGCTGGCTTTCTAAACCTTTTGCTTTTTCAATATTTCCATTATAAATCAATTCATTAATTGAATTAAACATCTCAGTATTGAACTTACCATATTTTAATTTTAACTGTTCCGGATAAGATAAAGGCATAATAGGTATTTTCAATAATCTTCTTGCAGAATCTGCATTATATGTTAATTCTAATGCAGATGAACCTGTAAAAATCATAAAAATGTTTTTGTTCGTATCAAAAATTATTTTACCGATTATAGACCAATCAACATCAATTTGTGATTCATCTATCAAAAGAAAAATAGGTTCTTTTACGGTTTCAAGAATTGCATTGTGGAATATGTCTAAATAGCAGTTTACTCCTTCAATGAGTGAAGCATTACAAATTTTTTTTAGATTGTCGCAGGATAAATATAAAATATTATTTGCGTTTATATTTTTTTTCGTTTAAAAGATAATCGTATATTTGAAAGATGATTGTAGATTTTCCAACACCTCTAATTCCAGGTAAAACAAAGTATCTATTCGTATTTTTTCCTTCTAAAAATTCATCAATGTATTTTATAAGATTATAATATTCTTGTCTTTGGTTAAATAAAATATTATTGAGTGTTATTTCATCTTTTAATGAATTGGGTTTTATTAATACTTGGTTTTGGATGTGTGTTTCTAATATATTGTCCTTTCTTCCACCTATTTTTATATTCAATCACTTTATATATACTTGTATTTTTATTTTTACTAGTTATTTATATATGCTTGTATTTTTATTTTTAATATTATGATGTTATGTGTAATTAAGCTTTAAAAATTCTTTAATGAATTTTTTACTAATATCTGTTTTGATTAACTCTCCATATATATTATTAAGTTATTTTTCCAATAATTTAACTCTTTAATTGATTATAACTGGATAATATTAATATTTACTTCGATTTACTAAATACTTTTAAATATGTTAATGAATATAAAGTTATTAGATGTTTAAACGAATTTGTCTTTTTGTTTTGGGATTATTCATAATGGCGTTTGGAGTTGCATTTTCTATCAAGTCAACTTTCGGAACAACTCCCATCAGTTCCATTTCCTATGCTCTAAACTTATGTACTGGCATTAACATCGGTGTCACCACATTCATTTTCAATGCTTCTTTAATTGTCCTTCAATTGCTTATTTTAAGATCTAAATTCAAGCCAAAAAGATTGTTGCAGTTCATTAACTGTTTTGTATTTTCCTATTTTACGGATTTGACTTTATATATTGTATATTCGCTAAATATTCCGGATAATTTGCTTGTTAATGTGATACTGATATTTGTAAGTATTTTTCTGATAGCTCTTGGAATATTCATTTACATGCCGACAGATATTGCGCCTTTACCCGGCGAAGGCTGTGTTGAAGCGGTAGCTATCGTTACTGGATGGAGGTTTTCTTCAATTAAAATTGCATTCGATACATCGATGGTAATTATATCAGTAATAATGTGTTATTTCTTTTATTCAACACCTTGGGGCAGCGTTAATATTGGAACTGTGATTTCAGCATTCATGGTTGGCTTCACATTAAGACAAATTGCAAAATTATATAATCATATAACTGGTAAAGATATTAATATTATTAACAAATGAGGTTAAATCATGGAATTTGGTGAATGGAATATATACTATAAAGAGATTTTGGATGATTTTGGATTCTCACGTGAAGATGATGAAAAATGTGCCAAAGTATTGGATGAGATTTTATCCGAAGAGGGATGTTTAACCCTTGATGATTTAAGTAAAATAGTTGGATTTTCAGATAAGTATATTGTATTCGGTGCCGGCCCATCAATTAAAAAGCATATCAAGGAACTTAAAGAAAACTATGATTTAAAAGATTATGTTTTGGTTGCTGCTGATGGGGCTACAACGGCCATGATTGAAGAAAAAATCGTACCTGATATTGTTGTGACTGATTTGGATGGTAATCTGGACGATATTCTTTTAGCAAATTTGAAAGGAGCCAATATTGTTGTACATGCTCACGGCGATAATTTAAATCAAATCGTTCATGTAACGCCATTTTTCACAAATGTCCTGGGAACCACTCAGGCTCAGCCTTTAGGAAATATTTATAACTTCGGCGGATTCACTGATGGTGATAGGGCTATATTTTTGGCTGTTGCACTGGGGGCATCTGAAATAACTCTTGCAGGAATGGACTTTGGTGAGATTGTTACCAAATATTCAAGACCTAATTTGCCTGATATTTTAGGGACTGCTGATGAAGTTAAACGTAAAAAGTTGCAGTATGCTGAAAAATTTACAAATTGGATTATTGAAAATGAAAACGTTGAAGTAATCAACCTCGTTAAGTAATATTTTTTAACAAGCATAAACAAAGTAGATAGTATGGGAATTGAAGATATTTTAATGCATGATGAAAGTCTTTTTCAAAATATCAATGCATTTGATCCAGATTACTTGCCTCCAAATTATAATTACAGAGATACTCAGATGGAAGCAATGGCAATGGCAATAAGGCCAGCTATGCGTGGAGGACAGCCGTCAAATGCAGTGGTACTTGGATCACCTGCAACAGGGAAAACAACAGCAATTAAAAAAGTCTATGAACTTGTAGAAAAAAACACTGAAAAAGTTGTCTGTGTTTATATTAACTGTCAGTTGCATACTACAAGATTCGGCATTATTTCACAGGTTCACAAAAAGATTTTTGGATATTTGCCTCCTGAAACCGGTGTTCCATTTGCAAGGATTTATGAAAAAGTCATGTTTGAACTTCAAAAAAATAATCAGTCATTAATATTGGCATTGGATGATGTCAACTACCTGTTCCAAAGCAATAATGCAAATAAGTTATTCTATGATATTCTTAGAGCATATGAGGAATATGAAGGTGTAAAAACATCTATTTTTGCAATATTGTCTGATTTGGAATTTAAATATGCATTTGATAAAAACGTAAATACAGTATTCATTCCTCAGGAAATTACATTCCCACCTTATTCTTATTCTGAAGTTGAAGATATCTTAAGAGACAGAGTTAATGCAGGATTTTATCCGGGTGTTTTAAATGATGACATTTTAGAACAGATTGCAATGTATACATTTGACAATGGCGATTTAAGAACGGGCATTAACCTTCTTAGAAGCTGCGGCAATATTGCTGAAGCTGATGCATCAAGGGAAATAAAGCAGGAACATTTTGACCAGGCAATTGATTCGTTGGTTTCAGTAAATGTATCTCAAATTTTATCTTCACTGACTAATGTTGAAAGCAGTTTGCTTAAATTAATCATTGAAAGTAAGCCTAATATCACAGCAGGTGAGTTAGGCGAGCTATTCCGTGAAAAAGAAAAAGTTAGTTATTCATCTTATGCTAGAACTCTTGATAAGCTTGAATTTTTAAGATTAATAGATACAAAATATACAGGATCAGGATCCAGAGGTAATTCACGCGAAGTCATTCTTCGTTTTGACCCTGATGATTTTAATATTTAGACCTGTATATTTTAAGGAAGTTAGTTTTGTATTTAATTAGATTAATTGCAAGATAACGCCCTTTTGTACTTATAGCCTAAGGGTTTGGTATTTAATCTAATTATACTTATGTCCCATTTATAAGAGATATGGGTTTTGTGCTGTAACAATAGAAAGCACAGAAAAAAGTAACACTACAAATACAGTGAGCGTTACCATGCAAGCTTGAATATCTAAGTTTAAATATGCAATTTCATCAATTATAGAAGTTCTTTTTCTTAAATCAGCTCTTTTTGCAGTATTGTTATTTTTAAACATAATATCACATCACTATATTTAAGTTGTTTGATATCCATATATAAGCAAAGAGCAAGAGAGCATTTGAAGAGTATTATTTCGAAGGTAAAATCATGAAAAAATTTGAATATTTTGACGTTACAGCAGATATTGGGTTTTATGCATTTGGTAAAAACTTAAATGAAGCTTTTGAAAATGCAGGGCTTGCAATGTTTAACATAATATCCAATACTGATAATATTGACAAAGTAAAATCAATTGATTTCGAAATAACGTCTGAAGATAATGTATCTTTATTGTACGACTATTTGGAAGAATTATTGTTTTATCATGAGATTGAATTCATGTTGTTCAGTGAGTTCAGTATCCAAATCAGTGAAATTGATGATGCTTATCATCTTAAAGCTATTATAAAAGGTGAAGATATAAATTGGGATAAGCATGAGCGAAATTGTGAAATAAAAGCCATTACATTTCATCAGATGGAAGTTGATATATCTGATGTTGTTTCACTAAAGGCTATTGTAGACTTGTAAAATTATAAATAAAATGCTAACTAATATAATATTATGAGAAAAATTAGAACTACGTCCCGATTATTTGAACAGATTTTAGGTATTTTAGGTTCATTTTTATGTTTGATTTCAGGATCGTTTATATTGCTTATTGAAACTGGAGGTTCTGAAGGATATTCATTTTTGGGATTATTGGCTATTATAGGGGCATTTATAGGTTTTATATCTTCATATTATGTTAATAAACATGTTGAAGGTGCAGGTATTGGATTTGTACTTGCAGCAATTCTTGTGTTGATTGGAACTCCTCATTTGGCTAAAATTTGTTCAATTGCCCTTCTGATTGCAGGTATTTCTGCATTATTTAGGAAGTAGCATTTACAGCAACATTTCGGTTCTAAAATTCCATTCAATTATCTTTTTTTTTTAATCTCAAATTTGTCTTTTTTTGATTATTTCATTTATAATAATTGAACAAATTTTTCATTTTTTCTCGTAAAAAACATACTGCTTCTATGAAATTCATTTTTTTAATTGGTTTTTTTAACATTGTATAATTTTTTTATTCATTATTGAATGTACATATGCATTTTTTATTAAATATTGTGCAAGTAACTACTTACTTGCGAGAAAGATTATATAGTTTATTTGGAATAAAAATAAATATATATTAGGTAAATTTTTTGCTTGATATTACGTCATGGCCAATGACACAATAATGTGGGGTATATTTGTAGAGGCCTGGTATGATTATGGGAGATGGAATATCCAGGTTTTGTAATCACAGCAAAAGTCTATTGTTAATTATGTAATTTAAAAAATTTAAATGTCATATGGGGATATTAACGGGAGAAACACGAAAATAATTTAATGGACTTTTGAAATAAACAAGGGATATAATATTTGAAAAGGCTTCCAATAAGATATTATGCTGCAATAGCCGGGGAGTATTGTAGTATAAATGAAGTGTTTAAATATCCTTCTTTCATTAATAAAAGTATTATTTAAAGCAAAACCTGGTTTATTCTTATTAATTCTTATTTTATTTCATCCTGAAGTGTTGTAAAGTTTTCTTCAGCGAAAACAGTGCTAATAGATATGAATAAAACTAGCAATATTAAAAATATTTTTATTTTCTTCATATTTTTTCTCCCAATTTGTTAATTAATATTTATATTATTTTTAAGAGTCACGATAAATTATTTAATCAATTAAATCAAAATGTTAAAACATACTAAACTCGTGATTTTTATGACTATCAAAGATGAAATTAAAAAAATTAGAGATAATGTATATGAAGTTCCTGGAAGCTATAATAAAAAAATGAGGGCTTCAGGAAGATTATATATTGATGATGAAAGTTTTGATGCTCTTGAAGATGGTGCAGTCCAGCAAATAGTTAACGTTGCATGTCTGCCTGGTATATTCAGATACTCCATTGCAATGCCGGACATTCATTTTGGATACGGTTTTCCAATAGGTGGAGTTGCAGCATTCAACATGAGAAACGGTATTGTGTCTCCTGGTGGTGTAGGATTTGACATTAATTGTGGAGTAAGGCTGATAAAATCAAATTTACGCCAAGAAGATATTCAGGACCACCTTGATGAGCTTGTTGATGCTTTATTTAAAAATATTCCTTCTGGTGTAGGTTCCAAAGGTAAAGTAAAACTCTCCGGAAACGACATTAATGATGTTCTGGATTATGGTGCTGAATGGGCTATTGAAAATGGCTACGGATGGGATGAAGATCTTGAAGTTTTAGAGGAAAACGGTAGGATTAAGGCAGCAGACTCATCAGAAGTTAGTGACAAAGCCAAAAAAAGAGGAATTCCTCAGCTAGGTTCTCTTGGTTCAGGTAATCATTTCCTTGAAATTCAGGTCGTTGATGAAATTTACAATGAGGAAGTGGCAAAAGTTTATGGCTTGGAAAAAGGAATGATTGTCATTATGGTTCACACAGGTTCCCGTGGCTGCGGACATCAGGTATGTTCCGATTATTTGAGATTAATGGATAAGGCTTACAAAAATTATAAAATAGATATTGCTGATAGGCAGCTTGCATGTGCACCTCTTGATTCTAAAGAAGCACAAAGCTATTTAAAAGCAATGTATGCTGCGGCCAATTATGCATGGGCAAACAGACAGATGATTACTCATTGGATTCGTGAATCCTTTGAAGAGGTTTTAGGCAAATCTGCCCGCGACATGGACATGCAGATTGTTTATGATGTGGC
>NZ_JAZRJY010000015.1:0-7099 GCF_045646045.1 Methanobrevibacter sp.
CACGGCTTTTTCAATTAATATATGGTAATTTTTCACATCTTCATCAGTATTTTCTGATAAGAGTTTGGTTAATTTTCTGCTCTCTTTTATGGAGTTTGAAACTGAACTGTCTCTTCCAAAGTCATCTTCTCTTCCTTCAGCGAGAATTGCAATTTTAGGGGTTTTTTCAACTTGTTTGAGAAAATCAATACAGTTCATTGCTATTCTAAATTTGTCTTCAACAGTGTTTCCTTCATCAATTCCAACAGGTGTTAATAGGAATTCCTGTTCTCCATTATTGATATATGTTGCTCTGGAAAGATGAGGATAACGTTCTTTTAGTTTAGCAATAATATTGGATGCATTTAGTGATCCACGAATCACTGCATCTATATTTCTATCATACACTGCTTTTAATAAATCTTCATCACTATATACTAATATTAATTCTGTTTTTGGGTGTTTTTCTTTGAAAATATGGCATGCTTGTATAATATTTTCATTTTCTCCAACACCAATAGCTATTCGTTTCATTAGTTTATGTATTTGTATTTCATTATATAATTAAGTTTTTGTAATTTTTTTATACTTAATATGTACATATTAATGCTTTAAGTGATACTTTAGGTATACATAATGTCTTTTTATATGTTGACCTATTATAAAATATGAACGAAAATGATATTTTTAAATTAGTTGGTTATGTAATTGCATCAGAATATAGGACAAATATTATCAAATGTATAGGAAATGAAATTAAAATTCCTTCTGTTATTGCAGAGGAAGTTGGTCTTAGGACAAATCATGTTTCAAATGTTTTAAAAGAGTTAAAAAAAGAAAAGATAGTGGTTTGTTTAAATGAAGATGCAAGAAAAGGTCGTTTGTATAAGAATACAGAAATTGGGATTGAAATATTAAAATATATTTAAAAAAAATAAAAGAAAAAAATTAGTTATTAAAATTTTCTATAGCTGAATCAACTAATTTAATTACAGATTCACCTAAATCTGGATAAGTATCATCAATTTCAACAGGGACATTGTCACAATAAACAACTTCCAGACCATGACTAATTGCATCCTTGCTGGCAACATCAACTGCAGCCGCTTTAAGTTCAGTCAACATGACTTCGGCTTTATCCATATATTTTTCCATATCTTGACGTAATAATGGTCTATTGGATAGGTGAGCTGTTGTTCCGATAACTTCACAATCATAATTATCTTCTAAATAATCAACCAATTTGTCTTTAACGGATTCTGGGGCTGTTGTTGCAAATAAAACTTTTTTGCCCGCAAGATCACCTAAAGGCTTAGGTCTGAATACAGTAGAAATTACGGTTGCATCCGGATTAACTTCTGCTACGAATTCTTCAATCTTTTTAATTTTATCAGCATCAGCCATAGGCTCTTCACACATTGTTAAAATGACCAAATCTCCAAGACCAACTCTATATGGTCCAAAATAAGTGGTTAAATTTTCAATAGGCTGATTGGCTCCAATAAGTGCTATTTTTTTGTCTGTTTTAATTGGGGGTATTGCAGCACCGCTACCTTCAAATATTGCAAATTTGGAATCAACTTTGTTTGCTAATTTGGCTCCCTGTTTCATATTGGTTAGGTAAACTTCTCCAGCCATTCCGCCGCCGCAACGTCTGCAACCTATTGTTAAAATCCTGCTCATTAATGCATCTTCCCAATGGTCACTGGCTGCATGAACTCCCTTTTCAGATTGTTCAAGTAAATATTCGGCGGTTATCTCTAATTCTTCTCCATGAACAATTTCCGGCTCCTCAGGTCCACCTCTTCCCATGGCTATTACGCATGGTTCGTACCCATTTTTATCAATTAGTCTTGACACAAATCCTGAAACTGCAGTTTTACCAATACGTTTTCCGGTTCCAAGAATGGTAATTGATGGCTTTTCCATTATTTCATATTGTGAGGTTGGTTCAAATCTAAAATCAGGACCTTCATAAATTATGCCTTCATACAAGACTTTACATGCTATCCTAAATCTTTTCGGATAGTCAAGAATTGGTTCATCGCTCAAATCCATTACTGTATCAGCATTAAATTCCCTAATCATTTCCACAATAAGGTCATATGGAATGTCCTTATCTTTTGCAAACTGAACTGGAACTCCCAACTTTTCAGAGTAGGATTCTTCAGAATCATCCCTTAGTTTTTCAGTTCCACCTATAAAAACAGCGGCCACTATATCGATATGTTCTAGTTTGTTTAATGTATCTATTGCTTCTTTAGTAACTGGCAAGTAATGTTCTCCATCTACTAAACAAAGCATTTTGTTAATACCTTTCATATATACAGATATGGAAGTTATTATTATTTAAAAATATTTAAAAAAAGAGGACGACTCAAAATTAATTATTTTTTAAAATTTTTTTGCATTTATTTTTATTATTTTCAGGTATTTTGTTTGTTGTTTTGGTGTATGAGTTCATTTTGTATTGTTTCGTTGTATATTCGTTTTAAATTATGTGATATTGCGAGTAATTTTGTTTCTGTTTGTGTTCTTTTTAGTCCAATTGTGTTGAATTCTGTAACTTTTAGATTTTGTTTAATATTTCCAAATGGCCATTCTGCTGTTTTTGATCGTTTTTTGTAGATTTCTTGTGCCCAGGGTGTTTCCATTTTTCTGAGCATTTTTATTTTGTTGGGATTGCCATAATCTGTAATTACTCTTGAAAATCTTTTTCCACAGCATTCTTGGTGTTTTGGGCATGTTTTGCAGTTTTTTGTCCAGTATGCGATTCGTGTGTTGTTTTTGTAACTTTTTTGGTTTTCTAGTATTTGGCCCATGGGGCAGATATATGTGTTTTTTTCATGATCAAAGGTGAATTTATCTTTTCCGAATGGTTTGTCCTTTTTGTTGATTTTTTTGAGTTTTCTTGAGAGTTTTCGTGTGGATATGTATCCATCTAATTGATTTTCTGCGAGATAGTCTATATTTTCGTTTGTTGAGTATCCGTTGTCTGCTGAAATTTGTGTATTTGGAGGTAATTCTCCAAATATTGATTTTACTTGTTCTATTTGTGGAATTAATTCAAATACATCTGTTGGATTTTGTGTTAGTGATGAGGATACGATTATTCCTTTGTAATCGTCTACTGCTATTTGTAAATTGTAATCGAATTCCCATTTGCTTTTTTTATTTAGCATCCATCTTGATTCGGGGTCGGTGATGCTAATTACGTCATTGGTGGTCTTTTGGAGTTCTGTATCGATTTTTTCTACTTTTTTGAGAATTTTTTTGGCTGATTTTTTATCCTTTTGTGCTTGTTCTAATAGTTTTTTACTACTTCGTCGTAGTTTAAATTCGTTTCTGTCACCTTTTGTGGTTTCTGTTACTTTTTTATAGATTTTTTCGAAGGATTCTTTGTCGATTAGTTCTTTTGGTACTGAATTTCCTGATTCATCTCCGAGAATTTCATCTTCTTCTTCGTCGAGTTCAATACTCTTTTTTAAGATGTCTTTTAAGAGGTCTATTTGTTCTTGGTTGGTTAAATTATTTATAGATGCTTTGGCTTTGATTTTTGTTCCATCAATTGCAATGTGTTTGAGTTTTACTAAATCTAATTCTTTTGCCATTAGAACTGTTGTTTTAAATGCGTCATCAATTAGTTCTACGTGATCTACTTTGAATCTGTTGATTGTTCGGAAATCAGGTTTTTCCATACCAGCCAAATACATATAACTAACATCAGTGGCCGTTTTTGCAGCTACTTCTCTTCCAGACAATCCACCATCAAAAGCACCCATCAAAACAAGTCTTAATAACATTTTACGAGAATAAGCAGGCTTGCCTGGTTTATAACAATAATTTACATTGACTTTTGAAAAATCCATTTGATCAACAACATTTTGAATAAAATAACAAGGATGATCTTTTGGAATCAAATCTCTCAAGTCTAAAGGAACCAATAATTGCTGACCAATTTTATCCTCTCTCAAAACCATAAAAAACACAACCAAAAAGTTAATTAACTCTAATAATAGATTGTACTTTCTAATATATAAAATTAAAGGATAATAAAAAAGAAAAAAATTTTAAACACAAAAATTATGAGTCAGCCTCTTTTTTTGAAAAATATGCAATATCTAAAAATAGTGTTGTTTTCAGGTGATGATTTTTAAGTTGGTTATTTTATTTTTTCAAGTACTTCCAATCCTAATTCGGTACATTTATACAATCTTCCTTTTCTTACCTCTTCATTGACACATATGACTAATTTTTGCTTTTTTAAATCAGATAATGCTGCAGACACCTGGCTAGTGTTAACATTAATGTCACGAGCAATTTCTGATGGCATTTTAATGTCATTACCAATAGATTTCAATGTGTTTGTTCTGTAAGGTGATATTTTCACATATCCAAGAAGTTCATATAATTTGATTTCTGGCATAATTATATTTTTAATAAATTAATAAGAAATCTTTATATATCAATTATGTTTATTTAAATTGATTTAAACACATGTTACTAATATGATGTTATTTAATGGCATTCATAAATCTGTTTTTAATTTCAACTGGAGTCAAGTCAATAATAGGAGCTTTTGAATTTCCGGCTTCAGTATTGTATACGATAAAACTCGCATCATCACTTTTAATTATTTCAGCCAAGTCAATGTCTTCAAAGTTAAAGCTATTTTTAAATCCAACGCTTTTTGCAATTTCACATAAGTCAATTACCTGAGCATATGTGTCTTGATTTCCAGTTGATCCGTATGCACCGTTATCTATCACAATCCAAGTTAAATTTTTAGGATTATTGGCAAAGATGGTTACAAGTGAACCCATATTCATCAAAAGTGATCCGTCGCCATCAATGACAACAATATCTTTGTCTGGACAAGATAATGCAAGACCTAAACCGATTGATGATGCAAGACCCATTGAACCAATCATATAAAAGTTTTCATCCCTATCGTCAATGTCATACAATTCCCGGGATGGAAATCCGATGTTGCAAACAACAATTTCATCATCAATATTTTTCATTATATCTGCAATTGCATCTCTTCTTGCCATATTATCACCAATAACTAATTTCTAAAAGTACTGAAACTGGTTTTCCTTCTTCAGTTGATAAATCCCATGAATCAAATATCGCTTCATAAGCAGCTTCAGGATTTCCAGGTTTAAAAAATTTAAAATCCATAGCTTCTAAAATTAGAGGTGTGGATTCTCCCATTGGGACCTGTCCACAAATGTTTTCTCCTTCTGTTCCCCTATGGCTCATAATCATAATTAATGGAAACTCATATAATTGTATTAATGACTTTAAAGCATTTATGGAGTTTCCAAGTCCTGAATTCTGCATTAATATTGCAGTTTTTCTGCCTCCAAGGTAAGCTCCAGCACATATTCCGATTCCTTCTTCTTCACGGGTTACGGGGATATGAATTATTTCATCATCCTCATCAATCATATTAAGTAATTTTGATAGGTTAACGCATGGAACACTGACAATAAAGTCGATTCCAGCATCTTTGAGACCATTAAAAATAGCTTCACTACTGTCCATTGTATCACATCTTCTAATATTATTACAATTATATAACTCATTATTTAAATAGGTATTTTTTTTTAAATCAATATTTTTTATTATTTTTAAATTTTTATTAATTAAAATTCATATTTTTATTTTAAATTAATGTATAATTTTATTCATTCAATTTAATTAATAGAAAACTTTTTATTTAATTTGATAGTAATATATTATCATGTTTGATAAACTGCCAGTATCTTCCAAAACTGAAAAAATATTAACAAAATCTCTAGACGAACAAATTACTGTAGAAGAAGCAAATCATTTAATGAATATACACGGTTCGGATTTATATCATTTACTTGCAACAGCGGACTATGTAAGGCATGAACTTGTTGGAGACAACGTTACATTCATTAATAACTGCAATATTAATTTCACTAATATATGTACTGTCAGATGTGGATTTTGTGCATTTGGAAAGGATGCTGATGATCCTGACGCTTATGTGTTGTCTGATGAAGAAATTTTAGCAAAGGCAGAAGGTGCGGTAGCAGACGGCGCTCGGGAATTCACATTGATGGGCGGTGTACATCCGGATGCAGATATTGAATATTATGAACATTTGCTTACATTATTGAAAGACAACTATCCTAAAGTCTCAATTCATGGATTTTCACCAACAATGGTTAGGGATGCATGTTTAGCGTCTGGGATAAGTGTTGCTGAAGGTTTTGAAAGATTAAAAGATGCTGGTCTTGATACATTGCCTGGAACTGCAGCTGAAATTTTGACTGATAGGTCAAGAGAAATTATATGTCCTGAAAAGGTATCTGTAGTTGAATGGGTTGATATTGTGAAAACATCTCATGAAGTGGGAATACCAGGTTCATCCACAATTATGTACGGTCATGTTGAAACTTTTGAGGAACGAGTGGAACATATTGATGTAATCCGTAATTTACAGGAAGAAACTCATGGGTTTACTGAATTTATTCCAATGACTTTTATGCATGAGTATTCCCCAATCTTTTTGGAAGGTCAATCAAATCTTGGGGCTACAGGAACACAGGATTTAAAATTATATGCTGTTTCAAGGTTAATGCTAAGAGATTTGATTCCTAATCTGCAGGTATCCTGGGTAAAAATGGGATTCAGATTTGCACAGGTAGTATTGACTGCAGGGGCAAATGATTTAGGCGGAACATTAGGTGGTGATGAGTTATCTGAAGCATCAGGAGCTCCAGATGGAGTTAATGCTTCAATTGAAACTTTAAGCAGGATGGTTGAAGATTTGGGAAGAAACCCTATTGAAAGGAATTCGATATACTCTGAATTTTACCCAATCGATTAACCGCTGCAATTGTCTTTAAGTGACTGAAAGTGGTAATATGAATAAATTTATTGTTATTGATGGACTTGACGGGTGCGGAAAAGACACTCAGGTTAAGTTACTTGCGGAAGTATATAAAAGTCAAGGTCGTGATGTAACTATACGTTCTCATCCTTGCAGTGACAATAAATTTGGCAGAAAATCAAAACAGGCACTTCTAAAAACAGGTAAGATAAATCATTTGAAGGCCACAATATATTTTGGTTTGGATGC
>NZ_JAZRJY010000016.1:0-6343 GCF_045646045.1 Methanobrevibacter sp.
TAGAAACTTAAAAATATCACAATAGTTATATTTTTAACTTATAGTATTTAAATATAACAATAGTTAACTTTAATGGGAAAATATATCACAAAAAAATAAACTAAAATTTAAAAAAATGTAATGTTGTTCAAGGTGAAACAATGGCAAAAGACTATCATGTAATCGAAGCTTTAGGTAAAACAGAAGTAGTAATAGAAAATGGAGAAGTAACCTCAGTTGGAGAACCTCTTATTGATTTCTGCCCTATTTTCTATAAAATTGACAGTGCCGAACATCTAACTAAAGATTTCATAAAATGGAATATGGAAAAAAGGATTCGGGAATTTGGGATGTGCACACCTCAAAGAGTAGTGAAAATGAAGGATTTCATGAGTTTTGGAATATCTGAAATTCTAAGAACAAACATTGAATTGGGATTGATTGACTGTGTTGTTGGTGTGTGCGAAGGTGTTGGAACATTGCTGATGACAGATCCGGAAATTATTCAGGGCGTAGGTGGTCGGGTATCGGCACTTATTAGCACTACTCCAATACCGGAAGTTATTGAACAAGTTGGAATTGAAAATGTATTAAATCCCAAAACAGCTGATTTAAATCCGATTAAAGGATTGGAAATGGCAATTGAAAGAGGCTATAAGAATATTGCTATTACAATTCTACCATCAAAATCAATTGAAGAAATCGGCCAATATCCTTTGCCGGATGGTGTAAATACCTATATGTTTGTAGCGCATACAACAAATGCAAGTCTAAAAGAAGTGGAAACTGCATTTAAATACTGTGAAGTCATTACTGCTTGTTCCTCTAAAAATGTTAGAGATTATGCAGAAAAAGAAAAATCATACTATTCCGGCTCCAAGGTTCCCATTATTGCAATTAGTGAAAAAGGCAAGGAATTCTTAGATAATAGGCTTGAAAAAATAGGCAAACCACTGACAACAAATGATTATCCTATGAAAAAAGATGAACATTCAAAACCATTAGTTTAAAAAAAAAATAGTGAAAGAGGAATTAAATGAATATCCTCTCTTTATTATTTCCAAAAATAAATATTAGAGATTCAATCGAGTCTCCTAATATTTTCATATGCCTTTTGAATATATTCATCTTGGTTCATGTCTTTACATGCTTTTTTCGAAAGATTTAAGTCTGCATGTGTTTGCGGATATCTTGGAACTGCACTGCATCCCCCATCATCAATTTCAGATATTTTAAATGTTCCAATATCCTTTGCAATAGCAGTGATTTCCTCTTTATCCAAACCAATTAACGGTGATAATATTGGCATGTCTACACCATATCTTGTTGCAAGGATATTAGGCAATGTTTGTGAGGCAACTTGACCGACACTGCTTCCATCAACTATAGCATTGGCTCCCAATTCATTAGCTAGCTTTTCTGCTATCTTATACATTCCAGATTTGCATAATACACAAGTCATCCTCTCAGTAGCTTTAGTTTTAGCATTTTGAAGATATTCACCATAGTCTACAACTCTTTTTTTGATAGGTGCTCCTTTTGCATATGTGTTTAATTGATTAACTAATAAATTAAAGTTTTCAGTTACTTTTGGACCTGAAAACGGATCATTGTTAAAGTGAAGCGCTATAACCTCACAGCCTCTTTTCATCATTAGATATGTAGCTACAGGTGAGTCAATTCCGCTTGAAACTAATGCAACAACCTTTCCCTGTGTTCCAAGAGGTAAACCTCCAGGACCTTTGATTTTTTCATGGAAAATATAGGTATCGCCTTCTCTGACTTCAACAAAAATTGTTAAATCAGGTTTTGTCAAATCGACCGGCGCTAGTATAACCTTTCTTACAACATTTCCACAAAATGCCGCCATTTCCTGTGAACTAAAGTCATGTTTTCCAACACGTCTGCATTTAATTGCAAATTTGGTGTTCCCATCAATGAAATTTTCTTCAATTAACTCTTTGACATATTCAGCTAAAGTTTTTTCAATATCTTCATAAGTTGTTTTAGTTGATACTGCAGGAGAATAGGATACTACACCAAACACATGATTTAATTTTTCTATTCCATCATCAAAGTTTTTTGGATTAATATATATTCTACCTTGATTTCTTTCAACTTTACAGTCAAATGTTGCTTTAATATTTTTAACAAGCCTTCTTTCAAAACGTGCCCTTATTTTAGGGCTTTTTACACCTATTTCACCATATCGTGCTAGTATTAAATCATAATTCATTCAAACACCATCTAATTTGATATATGCTGAAAATAAATAGCAATCCCTTCAATACTAGTTAAAATATAACAGCAAGTATAAAATATAAAAATTGATGTTATATAAATGTTTTTATTAGATTATCTAAAGAACAAAAGGAATCTGTTCAAAATTATAACACTTTGATATCGCTAAAATGCTTAATTAAAGCAAATAGCGACTTTAGAATTTTTTAATGAATTATAAGCTCAAAATAGCATATTTCATATAATTCCCATAAGAAAATTATTTATAATAATAACAATTGTAATATATGATTATGTATTTTGAAGAAATTAATTTGGAAGAAACACATATTCGCCTAACAACGGATTTGAAGAATCATGAATTAAAAAAACATATCTATAAACTAAGATATTATTTAAAAGACCATATTTCTAAAAATCAGGATTTTTTACTGTCTTTAAACCCAATTAAACCATATGATGAGGATTTACATCCAATTGTTGAAAAAATGTACTATTCATCAAACTGTGCAGATGTTGGACCTATGGCATGTGTTGCAGGAACGATTTCTGAAATGTCACTAAATTATCTAATTGAAAACGAATCGAAATATTCCATTGTTGAAAATGGTGGCGATATTGCTCTTATTAATGATGAAAAAGTAATATGTGGAATTTTTTCAAATAATGAAATTTTAGGAAACAAAATAGGTTTTGAAATAAAAGCTAGAAAAAAACCACTGGGCATTTGCACATCTTCTGGCAAAATAGGTCATTCCATTAGTTTCGGTAAATCAGACAGTGTTACTGTAATTAGCAAAAGCCCATCTATTGGTGATGGACTTGCAACGAGAATAGCTAATGAGGTTATGGGTGAAACATCAGAAGATAAAGTTTTCAATGCTTTAGAGATAGCAGAAAGGTTTAAAGAATATTATCAAAGTGTTTTAATAATATCCCAAGACAATGTGGGAACAATTGGGAAAATCCCAAAAATTGTAGAAACACCGGAATTCAAGGTTAAATTATAATAATTCAGATTTTTCTAATGCTTGACGCAAGTCTTCTATAATATCTTCAACATCCTCTATACCTACCGAAAACCTAAAGAACCCATTGTTAAATTCTTCAGGATATAAGTATTGTCTTTCATCATCTTCACCAATGAATACAATTAAACTTTCATCATGCCCCAATGAAACTGCAGAGGTAATTATTTTTAAATAGCTTACAAATTCATTGTGTTTATCATGATCTGCATTAAGACCAAATGCAATCATTCCCCCAAAACCATTAAACATTTGTTTTTTAGCAATGTCATGCCCTTTATTAGATTTCAAACCAGGATAGGAAACAAAACTCACATTTTCTTGTGATTCCAACCATTCAGCTACTTTTTGTGCATTTTCATTGTGAGCTTTCATTCTTAAAGGAAGAGTTACAGATCCCCTCATAATCAACCATGCATTAAATGGACTTATTGTTGCTCCAAGATTGACTTGGGCCTGTTCACGAATCGGGTCAAGCAATTCTTTTTTATTTGCGATGATTGCGCCACCCATTGAGTCCCCATGCCCATTAATGTATTTAGTTAAACTTTCAATTACATAATCGGCACCTAATTCTAGGGGACGTTGATTGAATGGTGATGCAAATGTATTATCAACGGATAGAAGTGCACCATATTCATGTGCAATTTTTGCAATTTCCGCGATATCTGATATTCCTATTGTCGGGTTTCCGGGAGTTTCAATATGGACCAATTTTGTATTTGGTTTAATCACTTTTCTAATCTCCTCTAAATCCGTTGTATCGACAATTGTAGTATCTACTTTAAATTTATTATTGAATAATTCATTCAAAAGTCTATATGCTGCAATATATGTTACATTTGAAAATACAACATGATCACCTGATGACAGAATTGAAAAAAATAATCCAGATAACGCTCCTACGCCACTTGCAAGAACAATTGCATCTTCCCCATTTTCAAGGTTGGCTATTTTTTCTTCAAGATATTTCTGATTAGAACCTCCATTTCGAGTGTATAAAATCTTATCTGCACTACTCCAATTAATGTTTGTCGGATCATAAGGCAATTCATAACTGTTTCCCATGGTTATGGGACGTTTAATTGCATTTGTTTCACTGTCAACATCATTTCCTGTATGTACTGCACGAGTTTGAAATCCTAATTCTTTTCCATATTTTCTTTTTGACATGTTATTTTACCTAAAATTTAATTATAGATTATATTAAAAAATACAAGTATATAACTATTGTTATATTTACAAAAATATTTAAATAGTACTTTCACAATATTAGAATTATGAAAAAATAACTATTGTTATAATTTTATAATATCTTTTTCATTGCTCGGGCGAAATTAAGGAAGTGATGAAAATGACAAAATCAATCAATACCAAAGAATTATTGGAAAAAAATATAGGAGAAATTCAAATAATCGATGCAAGGGACAGTGAAGAATTAATTTTAGGAAAAATTGAAAATTCAATTAATATTCCAAAATCAGAGCTATCATTCAATCTTGAGAAAATTGACAAAACAAAAGAAATAATCGTATACTGTAAGACTGGTGAGAGAAGCGGCAAAATAACTGATGAATTAAATTCTTTAGGTTATGAAGCATATAGTCTTGAAGGTGGTTTTAAAAAATATCAAGAACATATTGGAGGATTAAAAGCTATTGAACTTGATGTAAAAGGCCAAATGTGTCCAGGACCAATAATTAAAATTGCTGATACAATTAATGAAATTCAAAACGGACAGAAAATATATGTTGAATCGGATGAAGACGCATTTGCATCAGACATTAAAATATGGTGTGAAAGAACTGGAAATAAATTAGAATCACTGATTATTGAAAATAACATTATAAAAGCAACTATCATAAAACAAAACCTACCTGAAATTCCAAAGGATGATGATAAAACATTTGTAGTGTTTAGTGGAGATCTGGATAAAACAATAGCTGCATTTATTATTGCAAATGGAGCGGCATCAATGGGAAGAAACGTGACAATGTTTTTCACATTCTGGGGATTGAATATATTGAGAAAACCTGAGAAAGTAAGTGTTAAAAAAACGTTGATTGAAAAAGCATTCGGGTTTATGATGCCAAGAGGGACAAAAAAATTAGGGTTGTCTCGAATGAACATGCTCGGATTTGGTCCAAAAATGATACGCTCAATTATGGATCAAAAAGGAATATTGTCACTTGAAGAGTTAATAGAAAGTGCAAAAAGCCATGGAGTTCGTATTGTAGCATGTCAAATGTCAATGGATATCATGGGAATACACCAAGAAGAATTAATCGATGGGGTCGAACTGGGAGGGGTTGCAACCTTCATAGGCTCTGGTGAAAAAAGTGATATGAGCTTATTTATTTAAAGCAAATGTATAAAATCTCATAGTACATGCAATTGTCTTTAAATTAATCATACATTTCTTTTCTAATGAATGGAATATAATTCTTATTATTTGATTTGTCCAAATCAACATTCGCATAAATTATTTCTTCATCATCACTTGCAACAGCCAGTGTATCTCCATTGACATCACAAACAATGGATTGGCCATTAAATTCCATTTCATCTTCAATGCCCACACGATTGCACATTGCAATTATTACATTATTTTGGAATGACTGGACTTTAATTTCCCATTTAAATAACTCTTCAGGTTCATCTGCAGTGTTGGCGGTAGGTATTAAAATTAATTGAGCACCTTTAAGTGTTAATGTTCGGATACTTTCAGGAAAATGTCTGTCAAAGCAGATTGCAATGCCAATCTTTCCGAACTTGGTTTCAAATACATTGAACCCCTCATCAGATGGATCATAATAGCTTTCCTCAAAGAATTTTTCAGCTTGTTTAATATGAACCATCTTTTGTTTACCTATTATATTTCCATGGTTATCAATTAAAAAAGACATGTCATATGAATTATTATTTTCTAAGACATATACATTAGGGGCTGCAAAAATATCATGTCTTAAACAAGCTTCTTGAATTCTTTTAATGTAATGTGAATCTTGTGTTATTAAATAATTTTCCACATCAATATTTTCGTATTGGGGAAAAAATGGAGTTAAATGTATTTCTGGAAACAGAATTAAATCCAC
>NZ_JAZRJY010000017.1:0-7107 GCF_045646045.1 Methanobrevibacter sp.
CGGTAATTGTAGCTTCACCTTCACCTACTGCAACAATTTCTCCTAATATTACAACTGCAACACTTGAATTGCTTGAAGTGTAAGTCAACAAGAGGTTTGAAGCATTAGTTAAATCAGCGCCTGTTGGAGCAATGTCCAATGGAGCCATTTCAATTGTAGTGTTTTCAACTGTGATTTCGGTAGGTATTTTAGTAACGATTACGTCAATGGTTTTGTTTTCAGCAGCAGCGTATCTTGTAGTACCGTTGAATGATACGGTAATTGTAGCTTCACCTTCACCTACTGCAACAATTTCTCCTAATATTACAACTGCAACACTTGAATTGCTTGAAACGTAATCTAAGTAGAGGTTTGAAGCATTAGTTAAATTAGCACCAGCAGGAGCAATGTCCAATGGAGCCATTTCAATTTCAGTGTTTTCAACTGTGATTTCAGTAGGTATTTTAGTAACGGTTACGTCAATGGTTTTGTTTTCAGCAGCAGCGTATCTTATGGTGCCGTCAAATGAAACTGTAATTGTAGCTTCACCTTCGCCCACTGCAATGATTTCTCCTAAAATAACTGTAGCAACACTTGAATTGCTTGAAGTGTAAGTCAATGTAAGGTCTAAACCAGGAGTTAACTTAGCACCTGCAGGAGTAACATCAAACGGATTCATTTCAATTGTAGTGTTTTCAACAGTGATTTCGGTAGGTATTTTTGCAACGTTTACTTCAATTATCTTTTCAGCAGGAGCATATATATTATCTCCCTCAAAGGAAACTGTAATGTTGGCTTTTCCTTCTCCAACAGCAATAATATAACCGAAGAGTACATTTGCAACACTGGAATCTGTTGTATTATATGTTAAACTACCAACATCAGGAGTTAAAGTAGCATCAATAGCAGAGAAATCCAATGGAATCATATCCAAAGTAGTGTTTGCAACAGTAATTTCAGTAGGTATTCTGCTTACGGTAACAGTTACAGTTGTTGAGTTCTTAGCAAATATTTTACCATCACCAACTTCAACAGTAATGATTGCAGTACCTTCAGCGACTGCAGTAACAGTACCGGTTTCATCTACAGTAGCTACATCCTCATTACTGGATGTGTAATCAATGACATGCACTAAGAAGTCCGGAACAGTAGTTGCATTAATGGCATAAGTATCTTCAACAAATAAATCCAAAGTATCATTGTCAACACTTACGCTAGCATCATTTAATCTTACATTGACAGTTATAGTCCTATTTTCAGCAGCAGCATATATCTCATCACCATCAAATGAAACAGTAATTATAGCACTACCTTCACCAATAGGAATAATGCTGTCATCATAAATTTGAACTATGCTGGAATTACTTGAAGTGTAAGATAAATTGCCTGCTTCAGCAGGATCTAAAGTAGCAACTTCAGGAATAAACTCAAGTACTGTAACATTCAAAGTATCGTTTAAAAGGATAATTTCAGTAGGTCTTTTGGAAACGGTTACTTCAATGGTTTTGTTTTCAGCAGCAGCGTATCTTGTAGTACCGTTGAATGAGACTGTAATTGTAGCTTCACCTTCACCGACAGCAATAATTCTGCCATAGATTGCAACTGCAACACTTGAGTTGCTTGAATTATAACTTAAATAACCAGCATCAGCAGGAGTTAAGTTAGCTCCGGCAGGAACATTATCAAGCACTAGCATATCTAAAGTAGAGTTTTCGACACTAATTTCGGTAGGTATTTTATCGTTTTCTATATTTACGGTGTAGTATACATTTAAAAATTTACCTGTTACACTTCCGTTTCCGCTTTCAGAAGGAGTGTAGACTATTTCGTCATCTGTTAATGCAACATCCCTATTCAGTGTTCCAAGTGTTGAATTTAATTCTAAAAATACTAAAACTGGTCCATCATATTCTTCAACTCCAGAATCATCCTTGAATGAAGAAAATTTAAATGTAACTGTTGATGTTTGGTTTAATGTAATTGCAGCAGGATTTGCTGTTGCATTCAAGAATAACCAATTATCCAGATCATAATATACTTCCGGATTTTCATCGTAGTTTGTAGCATTGTTTCCAAACCAGTTATCGGTCAATTCAATATTTCCACTTACAGTAGTTATTGCATAATAATTATAATCACCATTGTTCAGGAAAATGGAGTCATGAATAGCATTGTCAGAACCAGAATCCATAATACAAATAAGATAATTATTTGCAGTATTATTATAAAATATAGAGCTTTCAATAGTATTGGATGATGTTTCACCACTAATAGCTATTGCACTGGTATAAAGTGCACTGTTTTCTACAAATAGTGTATTGTTGAATCTTGTATTTTCCATTCCATAATCGCAGTTTACTGCTCCACCTCCACTGCTAGGAGCGCTGTTTTTATAAAACAAGACTTCTTCAAATGTTGTATCATTAACAAGTTTATAGAAATTAATAGCACCACCATCCCAGTTTTTAGCAGTGTTATTTATAAACTCTACGTTTTCAAAGGTATTTGATGTGGACTCACCGGTCACATATAATGCTCCACCGTTTTCATTAGCTGTATTGTTTATAAAGTTAACATTTTTGAAGGTATTTTTTTCTGTAGTGTAGCCACTATTTGCACCAAATGTTATTGCACCACCATCAGCTGTTTTAGCTTCATTATTTGTAAAGTTTACGTTTTCAAAGGTGTTTGATAAAGTATTAGCAGTAACAAATAATGCTCCACCATTATTATTTGCAGAATTATTCTCAAATAAAACATTTTTAAATATGGTGTTAGCTAAATCAGAGTGACCCCATGGACCAATGTTTATTGCTCCACCGTCATCTACTAAAGCAGTGTTATTTATAAATTGGGTGTTTTCAAAGGTGAGTGATGAAATTGTTCTGGTAATACCTATTGCACCACCTGTCTTAGCAGCATTATCAATAAAGTAAGTATTGTTGAATATGGAATTTTTTATTCCTTGATCGAAGTTTACTGCTCCACCCACGCTTGCTTCAGCACGATTATTATAGAATAAAACCTTATCAAATGTTGCACCATCTACTTCTCCATGGAAATTGATAGCACCACCATCAGCTGTTTCAGCTACATTATTTGCAAATATTACATTTTTAAAGGTGTCTGATGTGGATGTTCCAGTTATATATAAAGCTCCACCATTATTAGCAGCAGAGTTATCTATAAATATTAAATTTTCAAATAGATTGTTTTCGGATGTTTTATAGAAACGGACAGCACCACCATTAAATTTGGCAGTATTATTTATGAAATTTAGGTTCGTAAATTTACTGTCGGATAAATCTGAAAGTATATAAATTGCTCCGCCCTGACTAGCAGTATTTCCGTTTTTAAAAGTTATATTGTCTAGGATTATACCGCTATTTACATTATTAATTTCAAAAATTCTAAGATCATTTTGGTTTAATGCATCAATTGTATGTCCATTTCCATTAATGGTTATTGGATTATTAATCTTTATTGCATAATCTTTAAATGCATCATCCCATTTATAATCCTTAGTCAGATTTAACTCATTTTGAGCATTATTAATCTCAGCTTGTAATTCTGTAAAGGTACCTTCATCAGCACCAAGAATTTCGTTCTCGCTTGAAGATATAGCTAATATACCTCCATTAGCGTCCAAGTTACTTGTATCCCCAATATTTGTCTGTGCAACATCTTCAGCTGCCGATACACAGGCCGCAGAAAGAATGATTACAATCAAACAAATAAAAAATACTATTTTCTTATTCATGATATATATCATCCCTTTAGTTATTATATGGCAAAAAATTTGTCATACATTTTTTATCTTTGTTAATAAATATATAATATAGTTTACTAAATGATTTTTTGAAAAACCTTTTTGATTTGAAACATTTTAATAAAAAATTATTTAGAATTTATAATTCTATTTAAAAACAGTTAAATTTAATAAATAGTTGGATTAAAAACCTTTATTATATATCGGGTGAGTCAATTATGGATTTGTCAAAGCTGGTCTTGAATTCTTTCAAATATCCATTCAGAAACATTAAAAAACTAACGGTTTTATGCTTATTATTTGTTTTTATTGCAATAATTCCTATCGGCATGATTGCCAACAATAATTATATTACAGCCGTTGGAGTAATTGCATTCTTTTTGTTCATACTGCTTGTGCCGGGATATTTTTTATCCATGATTAAACTTGGTTCAAACCACTCAGCAATGCTTCCATCATTCAATTTAGTCAACAACATATATGATTCCATTCGGGTGCTGTTTTTGAGAATAGTCTATATGATTGTTCCGGCCGCTTTATTTTTAATTGCATTATTGGTATTTGGCCCTTCAAGCAGAAATCTAATTAATAATTTTAAGATAATTGAATTTTTAGCGACAGTCGGATTCGTGTTTGTTCTTATTTTAATAGTGTATTTTATATTTGAATTCCTGTTATTTTTTGCAAAAGCAAGATTGGCTTACTTCAATAGCCTGTCTGAAGCATTAAATATGAAAAAGGTAGTAAGGGATATCAGAAACATAGGTATTGTCAACATAATCAAATGGCTAATCGTAATGGCAATTCTATTGAATGCGATTTCTTTTGTTTCATCATTTGTAATGTCAATTCCATATGTCGGATTTTTAATATATGGATGTATTGTTATTCCAATAATTGAAAGCATAGCCAATTATTCCCTGGGATTATTATATTCCAACATTGCCGGAAATTATGATGATTCAAATCTTAAACAAATTGATAAGCAAAAAACAGAGATACAAAAAGATTAAAAAAATAATTGAAGAATCTATCGGATGATAGAAACTTCATGATTTGACGGCTGATGGTGAATTTCTGTTTGAAATATACATTGCAAGCACCAGAAGTGATCCGAGAACCGCAAATACTATTCCTACAATATACATCATATTGATTCCGCCAAGGCTTAATGCCCAGCCACCTACAGCACTGCCTAAAACCATTGCAACAGCTTCAGTCATTGACATGATGGACTGGCCTGTAGCCTTATCCTCTTTGCCAACACCTTCATCGGCATAGTGGGTTTTTGAAGCTATAAGAAGGGCAAAGGATACACTTTGAAGTATCTGAACTGCGTATATAATTTCTACACTTGTTGCAAAAAGATAAAGGATTCCCCTTATCACAAAAAACAGACAGGCAACAAAGATTAAAAGCTGTGTAGAAATATTGAACTTTTTCACAAAGCTTTCATATAAAAAAAGCACCGGAAGTTCACAAACTGCAGCTATTGCCAGAGCCATTCCAAGTGCATCGCTGCTTCCCCCAACATTTTCAACCATTCTGATGAGGAAAGAATTGACAATATTGTGAAGAATCAATACCATGCATATACCTATAGCCATCAGAATAAAGTATTTGTTTCTTTCAATGAAATCCCTGCTTATAAATGACATTTTAGATGAATTCTCATCATTGGAGCCATATGTAGAGCCGAGGTCGGGAAGTATTATTGTGGAGAGAATAAAAAGTATGCTCACTACAACTCCACAGATTGGAATGAATATTATTCCCATCTCACCGGAAAATACTCCTATTATATAGGAAACGGCTGCAAAAACAAGTGAACCTATTCCTCTGGCCACACCGAAGTTAACCGGACGGCCATGGGCAGTATAATAAAAGCTTGAAGTGTTTACCAGCGGTCCCATTCCCAAAGTAATGATTATGAATATTGCATAAAGTCCTCCAAGCATTAAAGCGCCTATATTGATTAACTGACCTATAAGAATCAGCCCACAGACAATAAGTTCCAGTATGCCCAGTACAATCAGCAGATTTCGCCAGTACCATTTCGGATGTGTATCAATGATTCGACCGAGCATTCCCTGAAGGATAAATCCTATAACTGCAGATATTGAAACTATTGTTCCTATCGTATAGTCCTGAAGTCCGAACATTCCCAGATAAAACACGACATAACTTAAGGATATACAATTCAGGGAAAAGTATGTTCCCATCAGTATACGGACTTTTCCGTTTTCGTTTATCAGACTCATTTAGCACCATCCATTTCCAGGTAAATCAGGATCTTCAGGCATTCCCGGAAGTATAAGACCACCGTCAACCCGTAATGTTACTCCAGTTATATATGATGCCTTTTCAGATACCAGAAAAGCTATTGCATTTCCTATATCTTCGGGAAGTCCCGCTCTTTTAAGGGGAATTTTCGGTCCAAGGGCATCCCAGAAATCATTTTCAACCGCTTCAGGATTTTCCAAAAATTCTTCATCCCAGAAATAATCCGTTTCAGAGCCTTCTTTGATATCCAAAAGCTCCTCTTTGCTGCGCACCCTTATCGCGCCGGGAGCAACGTTATTAATTCTGATGCCGTATGATGAAACATCCAAAGCAAATGCCTCTGCCATGCGGTTCAGCGCAGATTTGATTCCGCAGTATATTCCTGCATTGGGATATACCCTTTCACCCCTTGATGATGTTATATTTATGATATTTCCCTTAATTTCATTGTCTATCATATATCTTGCGGCATAATGCATCATCAAAACATAAGCTTTCAAATCCAAATCTATAAGATATTCCAGATTATCTTCTGTAATGTCCTGTAGAGGGCGCGGCATATTTACTCCGGCATTATTTACCAGTAAATCAAGTGTTCCCATATCATTTACGGCACTCTCAAAAAGTTCTTTTGCGCAACCCTTCCTTGTAAGGTCGGCCTCATAAGCCCAGCATTCAGCTCCCCTTTCGCGAAGCATTTCTTTTGTCTTTTCAAGGGCGGTTTCATAGTTTTCCATTCCCGGAAAATAGGAAAAAGCAATATCATATCCTTCTTCTGCAAGGACAAGAGCTATTCCTCTACCCATACCATATTCGGCACCTGTTATAAGTGCTTTTTTTCTTCCCATATGAAAATCACATCCGTCGAATTATAGAATAAGTTTTGTATATTGTTTAATAAATAATTAAGGATTTTGTTAAAAAAAAGAATTTGAAGGGGTAATATGAACCCCATTATTTTGAAGAATTGTTTGAATTTGGAATGGAAGTTAATTTATTTTTGTTCATGGTTGAATTAAACTCATTCAATACTGCATTGTCTTTAATTATCTGTACTGAAACATGGTCTATGTCGA
>NZ_JAZRJY010000018.1:0-3502 GCF_045646045.1 Methanobrevibacter sp.
GGAACCAGTAACTGCGTACTTCCGGCATTGGATGCTTACAAAGAAAGAATGTTCACCATGGACGTAGCCAAATTGGAAGGCGTAAAAACTGTGGAAGACTATGACTTTTCTGAAGTTATTGAATGTGCTAAATCATTAGGATCTCTCGAACCGGAAGAATTGACTACAATCACTACCGGTTGGAGTGCAGGAGCTATTGTTGAACATGCAGAAAAAATTAAGGAATTGGTATTGGACGGTAAAATCTCCAGATTCTTTGTAGTTGGCGGATGTGACAAGGCTGCAAAACACAATGACTATTACAGGGAATTTGTACAGAAATTGCCTGAAGACACTGTTATCCTAACATTGGCCTGCGGTAAATACAAATTCAATGATTTGGATTTGGGAGACATTGAAGGAATACCAAGATTATTGGATGTTGGACAATGTAATGATACAATTGTTGCAGTGGATGTGGCATTGGCTTTATGCGACTTATTTGAAATGGAATTAAATGAATTGCCATTAACAATCGTATTGAGCTGGATGGAACAGAAAGCCGCTGCTGTATTATGGGCTTTATTATACCTTGGAAAAACTGACATGTGGATTGGTCCGGTTCTTCCTGCATGGTGTAATGAAGATATCATCAATGTTTTAGTTGAAAATTACAATCTAACTCCAATAACAGGTGATGCAATAGCAGACATCAAAACTATTATGGGGTGAGGAAAATGAGCGATATAAAAGCTAAAGCTTTGAATATCCAAAAATTAGTTGAATATCAGGACGATACTGTTGTAAGTCGTGAAGTAATTAAAAAAGAATTGGGAACGGTCACTTTCTTTGCATTTGATCAGGGTCAGGGATTATCTGAACATTCCGCTCCTTTCGATGCAATGGTTCAAATCATTGACGGTGAAGCCGAAATTACAATTTCAGGTGTTAAAAATACTGTCAAAAAAGGTGAAATTATTATAATGCCTGCTAATGAACCGCACGCTCTTCAGGCAGTAAACAGTCCATACAAAATGATTTTGACCATGATTAAATCCGATTAAAATTTGGATTGCCTATAACTTTAATGTTATAGGCGTTTTTTCTATTTTTATCTAGAAATATTTTTTGTTTTCTATTTTTGGCATGTCAGCATCTTCATCATCTGTTTTGCCGTTTTCTTCTTTTATTCTATTGGGTATAATTTCAATTAATATCCTGGATTTTTGATTTGCAATTGAAATTAAATTATTTCCATCGAGAAATTCATATTTCTGAGTCACGTTGATTCTGTTGAATTTTTTGTAACTGCTCAATTCCCATTTTTTAATTGGAGCTTTAAACAAATCCCTGTAATTGATTTCAAAGGTAATTTCATCATCAGACAAATATTTTATAGGGTATAAAAACTCTATAATATTTAGATAATCTGTCATCAGAATGCTTTCCAGAGGGTTGTTGATTTTTCCTTTGAAAGATAATTTGTTGTCAGTCAACTCAACATTTTCTATTATCAGGCTAATGTCTTTCTTTTCACGTTTAGTCAATAGTAGATTTTCTGTAAATCCTTTTTTGACAGTTATTTCACAGACATCACAATCAAAACTTTTAGAGACTGCCGTTTGCATGAAACTTTCCTTTTTAATATCATCATAGTTGTAAACGGTTATTATCTTATTTTCACCGCTGCCAATCAATTTAATTGGAATATGCAGTTTATTGTCTTTTATATATTCTGAATCCAAAATTACTTCTGTTTCATCTCTCAATAATTTGAAATTGATTGAATTATAATTATCTTTAGGATTGTATGGAACATAATTTCTGAATTCGATTACAACATTGTCATCTTCAAAATACACTTCTTTTGCCTTTGAATCAAGTTTTTCAGAATAGGAATCGATTGTAAATTCCAGTTTTTTAATGTATTTCTTGTCAAAATCTTCCGGCAATTTGGGATTTCTTTTAAAGTTATATGATAAATATTTCAAAAGGGCATCCCAGTCTTTGTTTTCAACCATCAGATATAAAACCTGAAAATAAGAATTCAGGCTGGCATAAATCTCCTTTGGAACAACATTTGCCATTTCATAAGCATTTTCAAATAATGATTCCTGATGTTCTTCAGGATAGCTTTGGATAGCAGTGATGAAAAAGTACAGGTTTATTGTCAGTAGCTTTTCATATTTTTTATATAATATGCTTTTATCAGTAATATGGTCTTTTAAAAATTCATTTACCAAATAAACCATTTCAAATAATTTGTTTCCTAAATCCAAATCGAAAGTTTGTGTGGTTGAGGATAAATCGTCCCTGTATCTCCAAAAATACAGGTACTCTTTTAAAATAGCAATTCGCTCTGCATTAAAATAGATTTCAATCCATAACAGGTTATCTTCATATAAAATGTTTTTATCATGGTAAGAGATATTTCTTTCAGTTAATAATTCTTTTTTAACTATTTTATTGCAGTTTGTCATGTCCCAGCATAATTCCTTAAATTCGGAGAGGGTGGTGTTTTCAATGTCTCCGGCAAATTCATCAAAAACATCCTGCTGGTTAGCTACCTTCCAGGTCTTTTCGTTATCGAATCTTAAATAATTAAATGTTACAACATCATAATCGCCTTTTTTGGCAAATGAATATAATTTTTCATATGCATCATACTTGATTAAATCATCGGAGTCCATAAAATGAATATATTCTCCCTTTGCATAAGACAGAGCATAATTTCTAGCAACGCACTGTCCTTCATTTTCTTTATGGAATGCATAGATATTGTCATATTTTGATGCATATTCATCAACTATGGCTCCTGATTTGTCTGTAGACCCATCATCAACCAGTAGTACTTCAATATTTTCAAAAAAAGTCTGGTCGGTAATGCTGTTTAATGTTTCTTCAAGATAGTTTTCCACGTTATACACAGGAACAATAACTGACATTTTTGGATTAATCATAAATACTTCTCCAATATCTTTAAAATTATATATAATTTGTATGTTTATATAATTTTTAGACACTGATAAATAATAAATTTAACCGATAGTTCAAAATCTCTTGATTACATTGTATTGTAGGTAAATTATAATTTTAATATCTTTTTTAATTAAAATAAGATGAAAGTATGTACTTGCATTCGAAAAACTTTATATGTGTTCGAATTTAAATGAATACTTAGAAAACATGCATTAATCAAAAAATTACTGCATTGTTATTAACTTCTGGGAGGTAAAATTCATGAAAAGAATAATTGTTGCATTACTTGTTTTATCAGTTGCTTTAGTTGGTATGAGTTTTGTTGCAGCATCTTCTGATGTTGATAATGTACATAATTATGCTGACAATGGACATGGATTAAATTCTGAACCTGGTTTCGGTCCATGGTTACCGCATGATAATCCGTTTGGACCTTATATTAATCCAACTCCATTTGATCAACATTATCCACAACCAGGTCCTAATTTTTAAATACTTTGGATAGAAGTGCTTTAATACACTTCAAAACTTTTTTTTAATCTTT
>NZ_JAZRJY010000019.1:0-13500 GCF_045646045.1 Methanobrevibacter sp.
CCAATTATAGGACAAGAAGAAATTGATAATGTGGTTGAGGTTTTGAAATCCGGTATGATTGCTCAAGGACCGAAAGTTTCAGAATTTGAAAAGGAATTTGCATCATGGGTTGATGCTGATTATGGTGTTGCAACTAATTCCGGTACTGCAGCTCTGCATGTGGCATTGCTTGCCTGTGGTATAGGTGCAGGTGATGAAGTAATTACAACCCCATTCACATTTATTGCAAGCGGTAATTCAATAGTTTACACCGGAGCAAAACCTGTATTTGCAGATATTGATTTAAAAACTTATACTTTAGATCCTGAATGTATTGAATCATTAATAACTGATAAAACAAAAGCTATAATGCCTGTACAGTTGTATGGTCAATCTGCAGATATGGATGCTATTTGTGATATTGCTCAAGATCATGATTTGATTGTAATTGAAGATGCTGCTCAAGCTCATGGAGCAACATTCAATGATAAAAAAGTTGGTAGTATGGGTGATATGGCCTGTTTCAGTTTTTATCCTACTAAAAACATGACCACTTCTGAAGGAGGTATGATTACTACCAATAATGAAGAATTTGTAGAAGAGGCCCATATATTCAGAGCTCACGGGTCACGCGTTAAATATCATCATGACGATATCGGATATAACTTCAGAATGACTGATATTTCAGCTGCTATTGGAATGGCACAGTTAAAAGTAATTGATGAGTTTAACAAAAAAAGAGCTGAAAATGCAGCTTACTTAAATGAAGGTTTGGCTGATGTGGATGGCGTAGTCACTCCATATGCAAGAGAAGGCTCAACACACGTATATCACCAATACACCATTCGTGTTGAAAAGGGTAACAGGGATGATTGGATTGATGTTTTAACTGAAAATGGAATTGGAACAGGTGTTCATTATCCGATACCATTATACAATCAACCGATTTATCAGAAATTAGGATTCACCGGCAGCTGTCCTAATGCTGAAATTGCAGCTAGTGGTGTAATTTCCTTGCCGGTTCACCCATCATTAACCAATGATGATTTAGATTTAGTCATCGAAGCCGTTAAACAGGCTTCTGATAAATTAGCTTAAGAGTCAATGGCTCTTAATCTAACATTTTTTCTACTGTTTCTATTTTTTTATTCAATGTTCTATTTTTCACATCTCGTCTGCCATCAATCTTGATTACTGTATATACTCTGTCGGTACCCGCTTCAAAGACAGCTTCCTGAGCTTTGGCTATAACGTCATATAATTCTTTCAGGTTTTCAGCTTCGATTTGTGTTCCCATTCCAGTCAATTGAAAATTAAGCCCAGAATCTTTTATTATCTGCACTGCTGCGCTTACATAGTCTTTACATCCTGCTGTATCGCATCCAACAGGCAATATTGCAAAATCACAAGTTATCATATTATCACTTCGAAAAATTATTTATTAAAATAATTATAAATTATTTGTTATGGCGAAATTGGATAAGGATGAATTTAATGAAATGATTTTTTCCAGAATCAACAATTTAATTTCTGAATATGAATTAATTAAGGAAAATGAATTAATTGCTGTTGCATTGTCTGGTGGAAAAGATAGTGTTTTAACGTTGCATGCTCTAAAAAGATATCAGGAATTTTTGAATTTCGATTTAGTAGCTATCAGTGTTGATGAGGGAATTAAAGGATACCGGTCTCACGGTATTGGTGCTGCTGTCAATAATGCACGTGATTTGGGTATTGAGTTAGTTCAAAAATCATTTCTTGAAGATGAAGGTTTTGCCCTGGATGATATTTATTCTGAATTTAAAAGTGCATGCATTCCATGTGGTGTTTTCAGAAGAAACATTTTAAATAAAACCGCTTATGAATTAGGCGCCGATAAAATCGCAACAGGCCACAATCTTGATGATGAGATTCAATCATTTTTAATGAGTTTTGCCCGTGGAGATACAATTAAATTCTCTAAATTCGGTCCTGAACTTGATGTAATTCATCCAAAATTGGTTCCGAGGATTAAACCTTTATGGAATACTCCTGAAAAAGATGTTGGACTTTGGGCGGTTTTAAATGAAATTGATATTCATCTTGAAGAATGTCCTTATTCCCATTTATCTTTAAGAGCTAAAATTAAACAATTTTTAAATAATAATGAGGATGAATATCCTGGTTTAAAAAATAATATTATGGAATCATTTCAAAAGATTTTAACCTTTGAAAATGATATTTCCACAAATTTAAATGAATGCGAACTTTGCGGCGAACCAACTTCATCCAATATCTGCAAAGCCTGTGAAATTAAACAATTAGTTTCTCAGGATTGCGAAAGCCATATATGTGATGAATAAAGCCACAAGTATGAATCCTTCTTTTTTATCATATTTGGATTGTGTTTTACCAAATATAAAGAATAATATTGTAACACCAAACATCAATACAATATCTGGCAGCATGTTTGGGTTAATTATGATTGGGCTTATTGCACTGCTTGAACCAAGAACCATTGAGATATTGAATATGTTTGATCCTATTACATTACCTATAATTAACTGGTTTTCACCTTTCCTTAAAGCAGTAAGTGAAGTGACAAGTTCCGGTAAAGAGGTACCTATTGCCACAATGGTCAAACCTACTAATGTTTCACTCATTCCTAATGCCATTGCTATATATGATGCGCTGTCAACAACGAGATCTGCACCAATTATAATACCTGCAACACCACCAACAATGTAGATAATACTTCTTATAGCACCCATTTTAGGTTTTTCAACGATTTTTGATTCTTTTGATTTTCTAGCATCATAAACAAGGTATGTGATATAAGAAATAATCAAAATGAGTAATATGATACCTTCAATTTGGGTTATCTGCCAACCGAATAGAATAAAAGCGGTCAATACTCCAGTAAGAAATACTAAAAAGGGTAAGTCAAGATTTAAAACCTGTTTAGTAATTTTAAGTTCATTTAAAAGAGCACATAAACCGATAATTAGCAGCATATTAAATAAATTACTTCCAATAACATTACTGAGAGCTAAAGCATTACTGCCCGCCAATGAAGATGTTATAGAAACAGCCGCCTCGGGAGCACTTGTACCAAAAGCAACAATGGTAAGACCAACAATTAAAGTCGGTACTTTTAATATGGATGCAATATTACTTGATCCGTCAACAAAAAAGTCAGATCCTTTGATTAATAATACAAAACCTATTATTAATAATGCAAATTGTATAGCAATTCCTACGAAGTCCATTTAATCTTCCTCTTCATTATTATTAATATAATCTTCTCCTAAATCAGTTACAAGAATTTTATCAATTTGATGTCCATCTAAATCAACAATTTCAAAGCAGAACCTTTCCCATTGGTATTTGTCATTAACGTCAGGCAGTGTACCGCTGATACTTAAAATAAAACCTGCAATTGTTGTAAAACCGTCTTCTTCCTCATCGGGGAACGGTTCATCAATATCAAATAATTCTTTAAAGTTATCAATTCCGTATCTGCCGTCAATTAACCAAGTACCGTCCCTTCTTTGGGTAGCTCTTGGTTCATCATCTTCATCAATTCCAGGAATATCTCCAACAATACCTTCCAATAAATCGTTTAATGTAATCAAACCTTCTACACTTCCAAATTCATCAACAACAAGAGACATATGTACATATTCCTGGTTTTCTTTAAATTCTTTTAGAAGTTCCAAGGTTTCCAATTTTTCAGAAACGACCAACGGTTCTTTAATAATTTTATTAATGTCAAAATCCTCATCATCAAACATTAATGAAAGTATGTCCTTTGCTTGAACAACACCCATAAAATCATCTAACTCTCCATAAGCTATTGGAAAGATGGACCTTTTGCTCTCGGTAATTTTAACTTTATTGATTTCTCTAGAATCTTCCAAATCAATCCAGATAATTTCGTTTCTCGGAGTCATTATGGTTTCAACTTTTTGGTCATCAAGTTTGAATACTCTTTTAATAATGTCTTCTTCCTCTTGTTCTATTGTTCCATCTTCTATTCCTTCTTTAATCATTAGTTCGATTTCTTCTTCAGTAACAAGATCATCATTTCTATTTTCAATTCTCATTAACCATAAAAGAAAACTGCTGGATTTTGCAAGGACATAACTGATAGGCTTTGATACCTTTGAAAGAATTAACATACCTTTCGCGACTCTGAGGGAAATTTTTTCAGGGTCATTTAGAGCAATAACCTTCGGCACGATTTCTCCAACAACTAATGTTAAATAAGTAGTAAGAATAACAACAATTGCAATACTTATCTGTTCATTGTAAGGGACAAATGGTATTAGTTCAGATAGGGGTTTGGCAAGAGTTACTCCACCCAATGCACCTGTTAAAACTCCAATAAGTGAAATTCCAATCTGTACTGTTGATAAAAATTCGTTAGGATCTTCCAATAAATCAAAAACAATTTGGGCACGTTCGTCTCCATCCTCTAAGTATTTTTGCATCTTCGCCCTTCTAACAGATACAACAGCAAGCTCGGCCATTGATAAATATCCTGTAAGGATGATTAAAATTAATATAATGATTATTTCAAGTATTCCTGCAGCCATTTTTAACAGACCTTATTTTAAATCACTAGCTAAAATAAATCCAGTGTTTCCATATATTTCGTCTTGCATTTCCTGAACTGCATATGAAGCTTCTTCTCGGGTATTTACTTTTTTAAAGATTCTTCTCTCTTTAACTTTAATTGTCTTACCACATACACATTTTCTTGTGGCAACACCTTCTTTTGCATATAAAACTCTTCCACAGTCGCAACGAAATATAAAATACATAAAATATTTTCCTAAAATTTAGATTGGTATAATATATTATTTATAATTGTATAAAAAATTTTTTGTTGATGGTGCTATATTATTAAAAAAGGGGGTGGATTATCCACCGAATATCTTCATAAATAATGGGAAAAATACCTGTGAAGGCAATATTACTAATGTAGCTATACTGACTGCAAGATTTGTTCCAATAACCACCAATAATATTCTAAAAATGTTATTGTGCCATAAATCTCTAAATCCATTATAGTTTGTTAAATTCCTAATGTCACTTTGCCTTACTTGTCTGTATTTAGCTTCAGTTAATCCTGAAAACCATCCTGCAGCAAGTAATGGGTGAATAATTGTTAATGGAGCAACCAATCCTCCAACAAGTGCTGATTGGATTTTAGATCCGGATAAGATTGAACCTAAAAATCCCATAACTACACTGATTATAACAAATTCATAAATATTATAAGTAATATTTATCCCGCTAAAAAATGCCAGAAAAAATATCACGATAAACAGTATAGGAATTAATGCAAGGAATATTTTAAGCCATGGAATTCCTTTTTTACTTATAACTTTATTTAATTCCTGGAGTGGTGGGATTGTTTCTGGATTATCTAGATATCTGTTTATTCCAGGCTGATGTCCTGCACCTACAACTGCTACGACTTTATCTTCAGGAATTCTTAAAATACTTCCTGCAAGATATGCATCTCTTTCATGAACTAAGACTTCATATATTTGCGGTGCTTCATCTTTAAACATCTCAAGCAAATCATCAAGATTATCAGGATTTTTCAAATCTTCAATATCAATCTCTTCATCATCTGTATCAGTGACCAGTATTCCATATAGGAATTTGATTTTATCAATAAAAGACATTCTGTTTAATGCACGTTCCAATGTTATATTAATGTCTCTGTCAATCAGTGCTATTGGAATATCCAAATCTTCAGCAGCTTCAATCGCACCAATCATTTCTGAACCTGGATCAACTTCTACTTCAGCACCGATTTTTGATTGAAAATGACTTAAAATTGTTGTTACAAAAAATAGTCCTACCTTATTTTCTTTAATGATTTTGGTAATTGAGATGGTTTCATCCTCTTCTATTCCCATCATTGACTTTTTAAGCTTTGTATATCTTCCAAAATCAAGTTCAATTGCTACTCTGTCTGGTTGTATCTCATAAATCTTATCTTTTACTTCTTCAACACTTTGGGCAGATACATGAGCAGTACCAATAATAGTTAAACATTCACGTTTCATTAAAAAACACTCTTAAAAAAATTATTATAATGTAATTTATTAATTACCATTATTTAAAGTTAATCTTATTTATCTTATTATTTTTATATATTCCAACATTTTTTGTGGAATTTTTACACAAACTGTATTCTATATCTTTTTCATATCCAAGATTTTTCAGCTTGTTTCCTGATGTGGATTCATAAAATGCCTTTTTAACTTCCCCATAATCTCTGCTTGCCAATATGGCAGATTTTGCATACTCGCTTATTTCACAATCACTGCATCTTTTAGATATCTGATAAATTATTTCACCACAAGCCAGAAAATCTTCTATTGCAAAATTTCCCCAAACTCCTGCCATTACAAGGTCAATATGTGTTTTTGCAAGGTCAATGCTTGCTTCTGCAACGGCTTCGGCATTATTCATACATCCAATCAGAACTTTTGAATTCATTTTTTCAAGTATTCTGGTACCGTTGCTTGTTGTCAATATCAGTGTTTCTCTATCAGTCTCAAATTCATTTATTGCAGTTGGTGAATTTCCAATGTCAAATCCTTCAATTTTAGCACCCTTACGTTCACCGGCAATAACTCCGTCGGTTTTATTTTTTAGTTTAAATGCTTCCTCTGGCGTAAAACAAGGTATAATCTCTGAAAATTTATCTAGAGTAGTTGTTATTGTAGTGCTTGCCCTTAAAACATCAACCATTATTGAAACATCGCTGCTTACAGTTTCTTCAAAACTTAATGTTACTTTCATAGTTTAGTATATATTAAAGCATTTTATATAATATTATATTATGAGAATCGTTACAACACCAATGTGTGAGGAAGTTGTAAAACTTGCAGGCATTAAAGAGTATAAAGTTAATAAAAATCCTGATTTGGAAGAAGGTGATTTGGCCATATTGCTGTCTGAAAGTAAGGTTAATATGGATTCAATAGCCATTAAGTTAAATACTCCAAAGCAACTGGCCCAAAGTATCCGAGAAGTCTCTAAATTAACTGACCATGAATTGTCTGACGATGAAATTCTGGAGTTTTTTAATGATTATAATTATTGTCTGAAATATCTGAAAAATCATGATAATTCCCATGTGAAAGTCAAGGTAATATCTAATTTTTTAACTGATATCGTTGATAATTTCGGCTTTGAAAAAATGGATGAAAATTATGATTACGTAATTTATCCTGATTATCTAAAAGAAAAAGTCATAAATGAGGAAGTTAAGTTAATAGAAATTCCATCACACAATTTTGTGTCTCGAAACCCATTTGAACGCATTGAAAAAAGATATGAAATTTTGGAAAAATTAATATAGATTAAATATGAAAAATTATTAATAATATAGACTTTATGTGAGAGTATAACAATGTATGAAACATTAACATTTACTGGTGGAGTTCACAAAAGTGATGAACTAAAAGAGTTAATTGAAGATTTGGGTGGGTTTATTCTTCAAGATAATATTTTACAGATGGAACTGGTATTGAGAATGGCAATTCCATTAAATGATGTAGGTAAAATAGAAGAAAAATCAAAAGAATTATTAGGAAAACTTAGTGTAGCACCAATGGCAGGTTCTGAAATAGCTATTGTATCACCTACACTTGCAAGACATCACTTACCTCACGCCGCCTGTGACATTTCCGAATTTTTGCGTGAATATGGTGCAAAGGATAATATGATTGGGCTTGCAAGAGGAGACGGTAAAGGGACTTCAGGTATTTCTGAAGAAGAAAAGCAATTAATTGAAGAACATGATCTTGCTATTTTTGCCCTCGGAAGTTTTGAAAATTGTATTAAGGAAAAATCCTTCTTATACGATGATATAAATATTCCTGTAATTGTAACCGGAGCACCGGATATTTCAGTAGATGAACTTCCTGGTGCAGATGCTTATGTTGGTGATTTGGGAAGAATTCCTAGAAGATTAAGAAGAGGTCCGGATGTCAGGGCTTTGGAAAAACTGGTTGAAACTGTTGAAGGAATATTAAGTGATAGAAAACAGAAAATGAACTTAGACCCACCATTGGTACCTTCTATTGTTGTTAAAAACGCAATAGAAAATCAAATTCCTGAAATAAAAGATGTTATCTCTCCCGCACCAGTTACCACTCAGCTTAACGGTGTTCGTGTAAAAGTCGATTATGATAAATACCATGATTTGATTGAAAATATTGTTATTGATGGTAAAAAATTATCTGAAATTGCAGAAATCAAAAAATCTAAAATGTATGATTATATTTTAGTGAAAATACATAGTGAAAGTTCTCTTATCGAGAACTGAATTTCTTTTTTTTTAAAGTAATCTCATTCCAAAGAAGTTGATTGCATCCACCAAATCATTAAAGTCTTCTAATTCTCGCTCGATTACATTTTCATCAGTTAAATCAATACTCAGTTCTCCGTCAACTGTTAATGTATCAGGGCCGCGGCCTACAATACGTTCCACTCCGTCACTGCTTAATATTCTTTCTGCATCAAGCTGGTGGACAAATGATCTGCCGGGCAATATTACTGCTTCTTTAATTTCGCTTAAATCAAGAGTTTCCAAATCTTCTTTTGTAATAAGACATGCTATCTCTTTTTCAACCGCTACGACATTAACGCTGTCAACTTCGAGTTTATCGAATATGTTCTGTATATATGGTGCAGCTATTTTTGATGTAATAATTGTTGCTTCGCCGGTTACAGGTTTGATAAACTGTAAAAATATTTTATTTTCATCCTTGGCTATTGCAAATGGGCCGCCGGTTTCAGGATCACATAATGGTGTTCCGGTAATTCTAAAGTTATATTCGCTATTTAAATCTTTTACCAACTGTGCAAATTCCTCAACCGGCTGTGATTCGTGGTCTTTTAAAATAGGTTCATTTCCTAAAATAAGTCCTTCATTAAATGTATTTGCAAATCTCATCAAAATGAATCCTTTTGCACCCCAGCTTTCCAAATCATCACAGGTCTGTCTTAAAACTTCACCATCATTTACACCAGGTATTATTACGCTTGCACCAGTCAGTTTAATATTTTCACAAAAAATTTTACAGGCATCTAGAGCTTCTCTTGGATGTTTGTCTTTAACCCATTGGGTTCTAAGTTCGGGATCTGTTGAAAAAACAGTAAATGTGGCCTCTTCAACCCCATTATTAATTAATCTATTGGCTATGTCACTGTCACTTATTCCTTTACCGCAGGTATACCCTAAATGTGATTTTATGGAGAACTGATTTAATTGTGCAGTCAGTGACTCCAGGTATGGATAACAACTGATGTCGCCTCCACCACTGATGTCAGCTATTATTTCACCTGCTGTTCTATTCATCATCAGTGCGGTTTGAACAGTATTTAAAACTTCAAATGGGTTTTTAAATTCACTTTGGGCATCTGCCACTCCTTTTGAACATCGCTCACATCCAATTTTGTTTGGAAGACAATGTGCACAGCCAAAAACTTTAATATCTTTTACCTTTCTAAAGTAACAGTATTTGCAAAAACCGTTACAATCTTTTCCAGGTATTCCTCCAACATCTGCTACTACATGCATGATTTTTAATATTGTGTTTTGTATTATATAAATAAGATTGTCGAAAAAAAGTATTAAAAAAAGTATTATTTATTACTGGCATCTTAAAAAGTAATATTTTATTAAAATTCTTAGTTTTATCTAAAACAAATAATTTTATTTTTAAAATTAAATCATATTTGTGGTAGTTAATTTTTTATAATTTAAGTTAAAATTTAGTTTATATTCTGTATTTAAATACTTTTTATTCGTTTTAAAAAGTATTACTTTTGGGGTCTTTTTTCTTAAAATCATTTAATCATATTATTCTTTATAAACTTTTCTAAAAATTTCTAGGGGTAATATTTATATTATATCTAAATTAAAGATAAATTTGTATACCATATGGCTGGCTATTTGCAAAAACTTGCTTTGTAGCTCAACTCAATTTGGTGGAAAAAATTCACCATTGAGAGTGGTATATTAGTTAAACTCTATTTATTTAGGAGGGAAAAAATGGCAAAGTTTGATGATAAAATCGATTTATTCGATGATAGAGGCAATGAAATTGCATCTGACGTACCAATCGAAGCTATCAGTCCGTTAAGAAACCCTGCAATTGAAAGCATCGTAAAAGGTGTAAAAAGAACTGTTGCAGTAAACTTAGAAGGACTCGAAAAATCTGTTAAAACCGCATCTGTTGGTGGAGACAAATCTAGAATATTAGGTAGAGAATTAGATTTAGCTATTGTAGATAACGCAGAAGCAATCGCAGACAAAATGAAAGGTATTATTCAAGTTGCAGATGGCGACGATACTGTTGTAACACCTATTTCCGGAGGAAAAAGGTTATTAGTACAAGTACCAACCAGAAGAATTGATGTCGGTGCTGAATACTCCTCAGCTCCATTATCAACCGCTTCAGCTTTAGTACAATCTGTCATTGACATCTGTGATGTAGACATTTACGACGCAAACTTCGTAAAAGCTGCAGTATTAGGAAGATACCCACAATCTGTAGACTACAAAGGATCTAACATTGCAACCATGTTAGACATTCCACAAAAACTCGAAGGTGCAGGTTACGGTTTAAGAAATGTAAAAGCAAACGACTTCGCTGCTGCTACATTGAAAAACACTTTCCAAGCAACCGCTTTAGCTGCTATCTTTGAACAAACTGCTATGTTTGAAATGGCTGATGCTTTAGGTTCATTTGAAAGATTGCACTTATTAGGTTTAGCTTACCAAGGTTTAAACGCTGATAATTTAGTATATGAATTAGTAAAAGACAACGCAGCTGAAGGTACTGTTGGTAGTATCGTACAAGCTACTATTGCTCGTGCAGAAGCAGATGGTGTAATTGCTCCTCAAGAACAATTAACTGATTTCGCTATTTACAACACTGATGACGCAGCTAAATGGAACGCATATGCTGCTGCTGGTGCTGTCGCAGCAACTATGGTTAACGTAGGTGCAGCTCGTGCTGCTCAAGGTATCCCATCTACTTTATTATACTACAACGACAACTTAGAATTCGCAACTGGTTTACCTGGTCTTGACTATGGTAGAGCAGAAGGTGTAGCTGTAGGATTCTCATTCTTCTCTCACTCCATTTACGGTGGAGGAGGTCCTGGTTTATTCAACGGTAACCACGTTGTAACCAGACACAGTAAAGGATTCTGTATCCCTTGTGTAGCTGCTGCTATGTCCTTAGATGCAGGAACACAACTCTTTTCACCAGAAGCAACTTCTGGTTTAATTAAAGAAGTATACAGTCAAATTGATGAATTTAGAGAACCTATTAAAGCAGTTGCAGCTGCAGCTGAAGAAATTAAAGGTGACATCTAATTAATTTAAACAAATCTAATTTGAAGGTCTAATTATGGATATTGAAATATTTCCTTACAGAGTTCTTGGAAGTGACACAACAGAAAAGTTATTAAATGACTTGGAATCACTTGATGATGTAAAAAGAACTGTTATCCATGGTCCAAGATTCCCAAAAGGTGAAGCAACTTTGCCTCCAAAATATAGGGAACGTAGAGTTATTACCATAAACGGGGAAGATGTTGTTTTACAAGTTAAAACGGCAAGAATATTTTTGGAAATAACTATGGAATCTACAATTAAGGAAGTCGAAAAGATATGTGAAGAACATATCCCATATGGTTTTGATATTAATCAAGATAGAGCACATTATATCAGAAAAGAACAAACTGTTACTGATAGAATTAAATATGGTAATAAAGAAATTCCTGACGAATTAGTCGGAATGGCTGATCAATATTCAAAATTTGATGACCATGTGAAAATTATTAAAAAGGATGACTAGATTAATATGATAGGACGTTGTACTCACGTAGTGGATTGTAGAGAAACAAGCGGTATGGGTAAAGGTGGAAGTCTTGCTCAAAGGGGTACTTTCGCTGAATGTGGTACTGATGTTTGTGCAGTAGCTATGTCTCCAGGACGTAGGCACATTACCAAACCAGTTTGTGAAATTACATTTGGTTTACGTGAGGCTAATGTTTTAACAAGTACTATGGTTTTAAATGCTGGTGCTGGCGTTCCTCATGATGCTCCTGCTTCCGGTGGTACTTTGTTTGGACTGACTGATAAGGAAGTCGAACAAATGCGTAATTTCAAATTACTTGTTATTCACTTGGGTGGAGTTGCAAATCATATTATTTACAAAGCAAGATTAATTCTTAGGAATGTCAATAAACACTGTATAATTATATGTGAATCACCGGTAGACTGCGAAGATTTCGCTAAAATAGGTGTTAAAACTTCAAAAGTCATGCCAAAAGATGATGATATTAAAACTCAGGGTACTATTGATGATATTGTTACAGGGGTTATCCGTGGTGAAACAATTTCACAGGAAAAATTAGATGAAATAATTAGAAAAGTAAAATTAGCATTAGGAGATGCATAATTATGGTACAAATTTATCCAGGTACTTCTCAGGTTGCTCAAAACAGAAGAAACTTCACTAACCCAGAATATGAGTTAGAAAAGTTAAGAGAAATCTCTGATGAAGACGTAGTAAAAATATTAGGTCATAAAGCTCCAGGTGAAGAATACAAATCCGTTCACCCACCATTAGATGAAATGGATGAGCCAGATGACAGTGTAAGAGAATTAGTAACACCTATCGATGGTGCAAAAGCAGGAGACAGAATTAGATACATCCAATTCGTAGACTCCATGTACTTTGCTCCAGCTCAACCTTTCTTAAGGGCTAGATCTTACTTATGCAGATTTAGAGGAATCGATACTGGTACATTATCCGGAAGACAAGTTGTTGAAGCAAGAGAAAGAGACATCGAAAGAATCTCAAAATATCTCTTAGAAACCGAATACTTCGATACCGCAAGAACCGGTATTAGAGGTGGAAGTGTACACGGTCACTCCTTAAGATTAGATGAAAACGGTTTAATGTTCGATATGCTCAGAAGACAAGTATTCAACAAAGAAACCGGTAAAGTCGAAATGGTTAAAGACCAAATTGGTAAAGAATTAGACGAACCTGTTATTTTAGGTGAACCATTAGATGAAGAAACTTTAAGAGCAAAAACCACTATTTACAGAATAGATGGTGAAGCATACAAAGATGACGCAGACGCTGTAAAAGTTTGTCAAAGAATTCACGTGTCCAGATCCTTTGGTGCATTCAATCCAGAAGTAGGATGGTAATAAAATGGCTGATAAAAAATTCTTAGATGCAATGAAAAAGAAATTCGTTGAAGATCCAACTGAAAAAAGAACTCAGTTCTATAACATGGGTGGTTGGAAACAATCCGAAAGAAAAACTGCATTTGTAAAAGAAGGTAAAGAAATCGCAGAAAAAAGAGGAATCCCAATGTACAACCCAGACATTGGTTCTCCTTTAGGTCAAAGAGCTTTAATGTCCTACCAATTATCCACTACTGATACTTTCGTTGAAGGTGACGATTTACACTACA
>NZ_JAZRJY010000020.1:0-3037 GCF_045646045.1 Methanobrevibacter sp.
AGCAATAAAAGCACATTCACCATAGGAATAAGAAACATCCATATAAGATACAAGCGTACTCTCAGGATTACTGGATAAATTATCATTAAATGCATCTAAAATATCTTCATAAATTAAAGAATGCTCAGTATCGTTATAACTATCTAAAAGTTCAATATCATTGATTGAAGTATAAACAATGTCTTTTAAATTATCTTTTTTCAATATTTGGATTAAAATTTCTTTAAATGCAGTGATGAGACGAATAATAGTATCGTTAGAATATTTATTTGAGTGTTCAATACTTATTAGATAACCATCATCCAAATTATTGACAATACAGACTAAATCAGAAACGGTGTCTCTCATTGTATCGTAAACAACAATCTCATCCCCAATGTCATATACTTCATTTAAATCTCCATTATATTCGAAGAAAACATCATTGTTTAAATTAAATTCGTTTGCCAATAACCTGAATGGATAAATGCTATAAGTCATTGAATCTAAAAGCAAATCAGATACTTTAGTTAAGTAATCTTTAACAGAAGATGCACTACAATCAACAACTATAGGAATTGTACGAACAAACATTCCCAAAGCGTTTTGGTTATAATCTTCATGACGACCGTGTTCTGAAAAATTAAAGTAGACTTTATCGCTGCCGGTAAAACGAGAATAAGTATATGCAAATACTGCATTTAATAAATTATTCACTGTGATGCCTGTATTTTTAGCGAATTTTTCGACATCATCACGAATATGTTTTACCGAAAGGGATACCCTATTTTCACTGCCATTAACATCAGGTAATAAAGCAGCCCCATCTTCCATGCCACTTAAGCAAGCATTGAAGAAATCATGCGCATTTTCATAAATAGGATCAAATTTGGATTCAAATGAATTTATTGCGTCATAAACAAATGCCAAATCCACATCATCATGTACAGTACCATTAAAAATGTTCATTAAGTCTTCATTAATTATTTGATGGCTAGTGGCATCACATATAATATGATGAATATCAAACAAAATCTTTATATTTTCATCGTTATTAACAATATAGAAACTGGCCAAACTTTCATTTAAATCAAAAGCTTCAGAGAATTTGGCAGACTCATCATCAATAATTTCAATAGATGGATAACTGTCACAAACCAAAAATGGAGTGCCTTTTTTATCAACAACATGACTTTTCAATATTGGATGTCTTTCAATCAAATTATGAATGGCATTTTTAATCTCATCTAAGGATTTGTCCAAACTACATTCGAAAATACCGGACGTTAAATAGGCGATGCCTTTATCTTCAATTTTTTCATCCAAATAAATTCCCAATTGAGATTCAGACAAGCGTGTAACGATGTTCTCCTTAATGTCGTAGGCATCTAGGAAATCCATTTCTAATTTAATATTTTTAATAAATTCAGAAATTTTATCTCCAATATTTGTGTCTTTAGCATATGCACCGTTTATAACATATTGCTCACCCATGCGGGATACATTAAATGTAACACCATAGGAAATGGAATCAATAATTTCTTGCGGATTTCTATCATTATCAAATAAATGAGCATTAAATGATTCAAATAAATCATTTTTAAATTCAAATTCGCTACTTAAGAAGTTAAATGTAACTGGAGCATGTTTAAAATCTAATTCCTGATTAATATAAATTAAAGAAGCATAATTCAAACCTAAATTATTGATATTTTTTAATGCAGCTTTAAGATTATAGACATCATTAACTAATGAAAGAGAGTCATTATTTCCTTCTACATCAATATTTACAGGATATTGGCTTGTAAACCAACCTACAGTATGACTAACATCAACTAAACTTTCATCACGCCCATGTGACTCACGATTCAATATAATATTCTCACCATAAGTCTTTTTATAGGCTCGTGCAATTGCTAAAACCCAATACTCATCTTCAGACAACATTAATATATTATCCACATCATATGATGCATCAATATTATAAGAAAATGGCTGGGTTCCGCCCCTAATTGTTGAATCATCCAATAAAGCATTAATTTTTATCCAATGTTCTTTTTCCTCATCAGAAATGTTATTTACCAATTCCTTAATATTGTCCACCCATAATTTATATGGATAAGGTCTGGAAAGATTAATTTCATTTTCATTTAATAACTGATTATAAATATATGACAAATCATCAAGTATAATACTCCAGCTTACGCCGTCAACAATCAAATGATGAATAACAAAAATCAGATAAAACTCCCCATTATAATTGACAAGTGTTATGTCCATTAATTTGGAATTAATATTTAATTTTGATTTGGAATCGATTATAATCTGTTTAATAGCATCATTTAAACTATCTTCAATTTTAATTTCATTTATTTGGCAAACACGTGAATTTATTGGCATTATCTCTTGTATAACTTCATTATCATTTACTTTAAAGATGGCCCGTAACATATCATGAATGACTGTCAAATTATCAAAAGCATTTTGTAAAATATTTAAATTCAACTTTATATTGGATCTTAAAATAAATTCTTGGGAATATTCGTCATTGTTCACTTCATTAAAGTAATAACTTTGTATTGGCAGTAAATCAACTGCCCCTTCTACAGCATCATATACAATATCTTCCTTATTTTCAATATTTTTAGCAATAAGGTATGGAGTTTTATAATTCAATATATCCCTAGCAGTACATGAAAGATTATCTTTTTTAAGCAATGAAATAAGACGGATTGCAGTTATTGAATCTCCGCCGAGACGTACAAAATCATCATACAATCCAATGTTTTCTTGATTAAATACAATTTCATATGCATTAACTATTTTCTCTTCAGTTTCATTCATTGGAGCAACATATTCTTCATGTAACTCACTTAAATCAACTTCCGGCAAGGCACGACGATTAACTTTACCGTTGACAGTCAAAGGAATATTATCTAAACTTATAACAAATGATGGGAGCATATAATCAGGTTTATACTTGCCTACATAATTACAGATATCTTCTTTAAGATCATATCCGTCTATTTCACTAGATACAACAACATAGGCAACCAGT
>NZ_JAZRJY010000021.1:0-6102 GCF_045646045.1 Methanobrevibacter sp.
TTACCTATATTTTATAAAAATTAAATCATACTTGAATAAATAATTTTCATAAATTCTAAAATATTTTAAACAATAGTTATTTTAATCTAGGAAAAATAAACAAATACCAATACATTTTTTAAAAATTATGAATTAGTAAAATAAATGCTTTATAAAAATTCAAAAAACAATAAAGTTGGCTTGAAAATTTAGGAAAAAATAAAAAAAGTTTGAAGTTTGAAAGAGGGAATTTGAAAGACAGAAAAAAATTGTGTTCATCCGTTTTGCTAAGCTATTTTATAATTAACTTCAAACTTATATAATTGTTAGATTTTACTTATATAAATACTTTTTTGTAAAAAAGTATTACTCAAATATGAAAAAAAGTACTAAAAAGTAATACATAGGGATTTAAAAAAAATAATTATTCTCTGAAATTTTCATCAATATATGAATCAAACTTCAAATAAGCAGCATCAATAGCTTCATTTAACATATCTTGATTTATTTCAGATAATTCATCAAATGAAACACCTAAATCAACATCTACATCCAGTTGATTGTTTTCATAATTAAGTACAATATCCAAATCTAAATCTTCAAGTTCTTTTGTTGAAATAACTTTTGAAACTTCAACTTCAAGAATTTCACCAAAATCAGTAGAAATAGTATCTAAATCTTCAGAGGATAATTTTTTAAGTTTTGACATAATATCTAAAAAAAGAATGGAAATTAAGCTCCATCAGGAGCCATTCCTTGCATAGCAGCTTGAATATTAGTTTGCATTTCTTCAAGTTTTTTCATAACTCTTTCTTCTTGGCGAGCCATGGTTTGTTTTCTTAACTTGAGGGTTTCTAACTTATCTTCAGCTTCTTCTAAAGCATCTTTGTAATCTACTTTAATAAGTAAATTACCTGCTTGTTTAAATACTTCAGTATTTTCATCAGTATTCTTTAATTCTTCTAATGCTTTTTCAGTTTCTTGGATTTGAACTTCCACAGTTTGAATTTGCATACTTACAGCTTGAGCTTGTTGTTGTAACTGTTGAAACTGATTTAATTGCTCTTGTATATTTTCAGGAATTTCCATCATATCACCTTTTTAAATTCTATATATTTGTTAAGTTATTTATTTGTAATGATAAATTAATCCACTTGATAGCGGAATTAACAGAAGCTCTAAATGATGTAGAGTCTTGAGCATCAATATCAATAACAATGACATTATCGTCAAGAGTTAAATTCATAGAAGATCTGTAATCCGGAGCTGTCTGAAATTCTAAGATGATTGAATCATAAATAATTTTTGCTTGCTTAGAATTATCAAACTCAATATTAATTTGACTTTTTACAGATTCCAAAGGACTATTATCAATCATTGTTATCTAAAATCTTTCTAATATTAATTTGGAAATCAGTTTTTTCTCCAAATTTATTAATAAAATTTATTTTAGCAAATAAATCATCATATCCACCAGTAATGTGAATATAATTATCTTCAGCCTTATCAACTAATTCAAAACCTAAAATATCACTTAAACAGTTTAGCTCTTGAACTTCAGAAACTATCTTTAATTGGGATGGAGAAATATTAAGTCTTTCATTTGTAGTGGTTACACTAATTAAAATAGTAAGTAATATGTCTCCCTTATTTGAATAAAATGTAATTTTACTAGGATTACCTTTAATTTCATTAACAACAGCTAAATTAACTTCATCTTCTGCAAGAGCCTTTAACAAAAGATCTCTCATATTCATTTTTCCTCTATTAACAGAAGTTGAATCTGTTGAATGAGCAAAATTCTTACAAAACTTTCTTGTTTTTTGAGAAGGCTTTCTAGAAGTTGAAATTAGCATTTAAATCAAAAATAGTAAAAAAATTATAGAAAAAACAAGATATGAATCTTGATTAGTTCTATTTTTTAAGGCCGACTCTGTTGACCATATTTCCATCAGGAACACTAGCAGAAACCCAACGAGTTACTTCAGGAACATTTTTAAATAAAATCCTATATCTACAATTAGGGCATTTATTGTCCATGTAACTTTTTTGGTCTACTTCTGTTCCACAATATGGACATTTATACAAGGATTATTCCTCCACTTTAATATCTCTAATACTGCGTGCTGCAGATTTAGCCATAGGGGTTTGAGGAATATATGCCCCACCAGTGAATACAGCACCACATTTTTTACATTTCCAAATTCCAGCAGCTTGTCTTTTTACATAAGGTCTATCACATTTAGGACAAACATGATTTTTTTTCATGTTTTCTTCGATGATTTTAACAGATCTTTTAGCTTTTCTTCCGTATCTTGCACCGAACCTTCCTGTAATACCAACTTTTTTAGTTCTTGCCATTTTAATTTCTCTCCATTATATAAAAATAATAATAAAAAACTGTAAATCTTAAAGATTTACCATGATTAAAACAATCATAAAATTATCTAATGTAATAATATTGTACCACATCATATTTAAAGTTAATGGAAAATTTAAGAAAATAATTGGATTTTCCTAAAAATACCATCAGATTAAAACCTAATTACTTACTTAAAACTGTGATAATTAGGACTTTCATTAGTGATTAATAAATCATGAGGGTGTGACTCTTTAATACCGCTACTTGATATTCTTACAAATTGAGCCTTTTTCTGCATATCAGCAATATCTTCAGCTCCACAGTAACCCATTGAAGATTTTAAACCACCAACTAATTGGAATAAAATTTCTGCAACAGTTCCTCTGTATGGTACTGCACCTTCAATTCCTTCAGGAACATATTTGGTGTGGTTCATTTTACTTTTTGAACCTTGGAAATATCTATCAGCACCACCATCATACTCACTGGTCATAGCACCCATGGAACCCATTCCACGGTATTTTTTGTATTGTTTACCATTCATAACAACCACATCACCAGGAGCTTCATAAGATGCTGCAAGTAAATTACCCAACATTACTGCATCTGCACCGGCACCAATAGCTTTTGCAATATCACCTGAGTATCTGATACCACCATCTGCAATAACAGGGATGCCTGCATCAGAAGCTACATCAGCAACATCAGAAATTGCAGTTAATTGAGGTACACCGACACCAGCCACAATACGAGTAGTACACATTGAACCAGGACCAATACCAACTTTAAGTGCATCTACACCCATTGAAATTAAATCTTCAGCAGCTGCAGCAGTTGCAATGTTACCAACACATAATTCAGCATCAATATTGTCTTTGATAGTTTCAGTGTATTTAACAACATTCATATTATGAGCATGAGCACAATCAATTGAAACAATATCCGCACCGGCCTGATCAAGAGCCATTGCACGTTCCAAATCAAACGGTCCACAAGCTGCAGCAACTAAAAAGTTTCCATTTTCATCACGTGCAGCATTAGGATATTGAGCCCTGTTTAAAATATCTTTAATTGTAATTATTCCAACCAATTTGCCTTCATTGAGAACAGGCAATCTTTCTACCTTATTTTCATAAGCAATATTTAAAGCTTCATCGACGCTGATAGGCTCTTCAACAGTAACAACCTCAGAAGTCATTATGTCCTTAACTGTTTTGTTAGGTTCTGATTTTAATACCGGCCTGATATCCCTTTTGGAAATAATACCAATGATTTCATCACCATCAACAACAGGAAGACCACTGATTAACTCATCCTGCATTTTATTCTGCACATCTTGAATTGTAGATTCAGGAGTGATTGTTACAACATCACGAATAGTAATATCTTCAGCAGTTTTTACCTTTTTTACTTCTTCAACTTGTCTTTCCAATGAGATATTTCTGTGAATTACCCCAATACCACCTTCTTGTGCCATAGCTATAGCGAGATCTGCTTCTGTAACAGTATCCATAGCAGCACTTAAAATAGGTATATTTAATTTAATACCCTTAGACAATTCGATTGTAGTATCTATGTCTTTTGGTTCTACATAACTAGCATTTGGAGTAAGTAAAAAATCATCAAAAGTGTAAGACATTCTTGCTTCTTGAACTTTTTTAGAATACATTAAACACACCTACTTAAAATGAATCACATAACTCTTTAAGCTCAGCTACAGCAGTATGATGTATTTTACCAGTATTACGGTCACCGCCAACACAGGCAGCTCCTCTAATACCAACCACATCGCAACCAATATCATGTAATGGTTTTAACTGATCTTTTTTAACAGATCCTGCAAGAGCAGTTTTTAAATTATAACTATGAGCTTCTTCAACAAATTCAGTTAATTTTTCAATATCTAAATAATCAAATAAAGTATGACCATCTTTTACTGCAGTATCTAACATTGCCAAATCACAGTTTGCATCACGAGCTACTTTTGGAATTTCCATCGGATCAACAGCACCCACACGATGAGCATCAGCATATCCCGCAGCTACAACAATAGTATCCGGACTTACATCCTTAACAGTTTTAGATACATTTTTCATAACTTCAACAGCTTCATCGTAGTTTTTAGTTCCGTATAATCCTACTTTGATATAATCTGCCCCTGAAACATGAGCCCCCATTGCTGCAAGAGAAACTGTACCTGGTTTGTAAGGTACATCACCCAAAGTGGCACTAACCAACTTATCTTCAGGAGTTAATTCCCTAATCTCTTTAATGACCCAAGGGAAATTAGCACCTAAGGAACCTTCTTTAGGATTTTTAACATCAACAATGTCTGCTCCACCTTTTATTGATTCAAGAGCTTCTTCATGGTTTATTGGACTTATTAATAGAAGCATGTATTTCCTCCGTTTATAATAATAAAATATTAAAATATAATATATTTATATTTGGAATTCTTTCTTTATAAGTATATGCTTTAAGTGAAATTATTTTTTCAAAAAGCAAATAGATGAAAAAAAGTTTTCAAAAAAGTTAAAAATAAAAAAGGAAGTTGAATTACTTCCTTAAGCATAGATTTTTATAGTGTTAGCAATACTAGAACCGTTATAACTTGAAGTTATAATGTATTCACCAGGCATTAAGTTAATACTCAATTTTGCTTGACCTGAACCGTCTGTAGTTCTGTAGTATAATACTCCATTAATGTTGAATTCAATCTTTTGATTTGCATAAGGGTTTCCTTGTCCGTCAACAAGCGTTGCAACAAATGGATCTTGAGTACCATACATTTTAGTTAAATCCTCAGCAGCTAATACAGGCAATACTTTGATGTTATTGGCTACCATAGAACCTTTGTATTCTGCAGTTATGATGTAATCTCCAGCCTGCAAGTTAATGTTTAACTTAACAGTACCGTTTGCATCGGTTTGTCTTTGGTAGAATACTCCGTTAATGTTGAATGTTACATTTTCGCCTGCACCGACAGGGTTGCCATCATCTCCAATGACTTTAACAGTGTATTGAGTTCCGTTTCTATAATATTTAGTTATATCATAGTTTTCAGTGAGTTTAGACAATACAGTAATGTTATTAGCGGTCTTATCACCAGTAAATAGGTTCATTGCAGTGATTATATATTCACCCTGATTCAAGTTGATATTTAATTTTGCTAAACCTTTATCACCTGAAACTTTACGGTCATACATTACGCCATGGATGTTGAATCTGACATCTGCACCATCTTTAAGATAGTTTCCTTCATTGTCACGGAAAGTAGCATAGTATTGAGTACCATTTCTGAAAACTTTGGTAATATCGGTACCGTTTACAGTTGTTAAAATTGTAACAACAGAGTTTACAGTTTGATTATCAACTGTAACGTTGACATCATAAACACCAGAATTCAATCCAAGAGCAATACTTGCACTACCATTATTATCAGTAGTTCTGTCGTATGAAACACCATTAATGCCTATAATGACAGTTTTATTTGCTAAAGGATTGCCTTCATAATCAGTTACAGTTACAACAAACCTTTCAGGACCACTGAAGTATTTGGTTACATTAGGAGCATTTATAATATCTGATTTGCTCTTAACACTAACATTTACCTCTTCAGCAAGTGGATTATACTTATAATTACCTGAATAAATTACAGGAATTGTATAGTTACCTGCAGGCAAAAGAGGAAGTATTATTGCAACATCAGGATCCATAACCTGAACAGTGACGTTTTTACCGTCAACAACAACAGTAACATA
>NZ_JAZRJY010000022.1:0-15419 GCF_045646045.1 Methanobrevibacter sp.
TGATTAAAAAAATCAATAATTTCAGTTGATAACTATAAATACAAATTATTACTAAAATAGTAATAAGAAATACAAATAATAATTTAAAAAAGGGATTTTAATGGCATTTTTTAAATCAGAAGAAGAAAAATTAGCAGAAGAAAAACAACAATTAAAAAAGTATGAAGATGAAATCTTTAAAAGGAAAATATATCGAGGAAAAGTTGGACATATACATCAGGGTTTAAGCTATGCCGGCGTATGGGGAGTTAGAGATAATGGTAAAATGAAATTTTATTCAACAACATTCAATATCCATGATACGAAACTTATGATTGAAAGAAATAAAATGATTATTGAGTTTACAAATATAAAAGAAATATTTGAAGATGGTGAAAATGAAGCAATAATAATATTAAATGATAATAGTGGAATACCAATTAAAACATTATCTACTGGAACATCCTCACGTTTAAGATTTAAATCATTTATAAATATCTTAAATAGATTAATTAAAGAAAATACAACAAATATATCATCTATGAAAGGAAAATCTGAGGATACAGTGGATAAAATGCTTAAATTGGGTGAAATGTATAATAACGGATTATTATCTGATGAAGAATTTATTTTAATGAAGCAAAAACTTATAGAAGGAACATCTGAAGACATTAATACTGATGAAAATGACATTGAACCTTCAAATATATGTAAAAATTGCGGCACAGATATTTCTCCAGAAGATGCATATTGCGGCGAATGTGGAACCAAAATAAATTAAAATAAAATTATAAAAAAAAGAATGTTGATTTTTTCATTGACTATAATATCAATGCAATATAATATTATGAATAAGGGTTGAAATCCCAGCTTTAATATTGATATTTTTTAAATTAAACTACTTTTTAGAAATGTATAATAAGTTGTTACTAAATAATTATTACTATAAACACAAGGAGGTATATACTAATGTTTTGTAGATCATGCGGTAAAGAAATTGATGACGACAGTGAATTCTGCGAATACTGTGGAACTAAAGTCAATAAGGACACCAACGATAATGATGACACAAAAATCAATGCTAACCCAAAAGTCAATAATGAGTTTTTAGTAAAATTACCGTTAATTTTAGCAATTATATCAATTGTATTGGCCATAGTAGAAGTTTTATTCACCCCAATGCTGATGGGATTAGATTCAATTATAATATCCGGTTTGGTTGCAGTGGTTGGAGGAATAATTGGTATTTATCTGATGGAAAAATTAAACGAGCCACTGGTTGCGGCAATAGATTTTATTGCAGTTGCTATGGTAATCTTCATGTTTATAGGCAGATTTGGTGAAATTTCAGCAGCATTATTCATTATAACAGCTGTTTTAACATTATATGTAAATGGAACTCATGTTAACAATAGAAAGCTTTTCGCAATTCCTGTACTGATGGTTGTTTTAATATTTTTAGTATTAATCATTGGAGGGGTTGCATACAATATAAACGCTGAAAATTCAGTAAAAGTAGGAAACATTACCAAAGATTCAAAATTCAGTTATAATTATTGGGATACTCATGTTAGAGGAGATATACATATTGACACATCATTTGATTATCTAAGTGTAAATGTAAACTTTTACGACCAGCAAAATAAGATAATTCATAACACTATCGGATGGAATGATATTCATCCACAGTCCGGCAAAACATATACTTTTGATGGATTTTACTTTGGTCAGACAGAGCCTGTAAAAGCAGAAATTATCGTTACAGACAAATCTGATTCATCCCACATACTCTATACACAAAATGTAACTTTAAATTAAATTATAGTTTATTCTATAATTTAATATTCTTTTTTTAAAAAAAATTAGTATTTTATCAATTAATATAAGTTAATTAAAAGCAAATGTAAAAATTGTTTGTATTTAACAGAAATTTTCATGCAAAAAATGAAAAAAATAAAAAATTTTATTAACCTGTACCACCTCCACTATCAGGAGTCGGAGAAGGAGTAGGAGTAGGAGTTGGAGTAGGGTCAGAAGAAGCAGAATTTTCTCTATTAGCTTCGTCGGCTGCTTTTTGATGTTCAGGACTCCAGTGTTTATAACCATTACTATCCACCCAAATCCAAGGTTCAGAACCTGCATATACAGGTTTTCCATCTGCATCATAACCAACAATAGTCTTATTGTTATTATCAGTCTTCTTAACATCACTATTATTTACAGTATTGTTTTTTGTATCATTTTTAACATTAGATGCATTGTATTTAATGCTATTATAAATCTTCATTGTAAGTTCCTTATCATGAGTTGAAATAATTATATTATCATGAGTAGCATTATTGCCCGTTGCAATACTCCAGACTGTTGATCCATTTACTGTTGTTTCATATACTTCACCTTCATTGAATCTTGAACCGACAGCAACCTCTTTTACAACAGCAAAAGCAAATGCTGATGCCAAATCAGTATTATTACTATTGTAAGACATTACAACAACACCATTACCATTATCCACTTCATAAATGGATGTTCCATTTACATAAAAACCGTTTAATCCTTTGCCGACGGGCATTTCTAAACTTGCAGTGTTACTTATCTGTACTGTTTGGTACTGTTCATTGAAAAAAAATGCATATGATAATATTCCTGCCATTACAATACAGGTTATGGCCAATACTATCAGTAATTTTTTGCGTGTTTGATTATCTTTTGTTGTTTGCTTTTTTTCACCAGAATTATTTATTTTATTTCCACATTTCTGACAGAATTCATCTTCTGAATCCTGTATTTTACTCCCGCACTTAGTACAATACATATCCTCCATAATATTTCACCTTTATGAGTTATTTTTTAATAAATTTTTCTATAATCCCCATACATATTATTATTCAACTTTCGTTCCACAGCCAATACAGAAATTATATTTTGTTAACCCACCAGCCGCTTGGACTTCCAGGCTCGTCAGTATCCTTATATGAGTAATGTCCGTTCTTAGTCATAGGAACATCACCGCCCACATCATTATGAGCATACATTATATTTCCATTTGAATCACGCATATAATTGTCATCGCTCTTTTGGGACGGCTGAGCATTTTGTGTTGACTGTTCGTCACTAGATATCCTTTCAACATTTATTGACCTGTTGGTGTCATTTGTTGAATTGTCCTTATTGTATTTTATGCTTTCATAAATTTTCATTGTAGTGTCCTTGTCATGACTGGATATTATGATATTGTCGTGTGTTGTATTGTTTCCAGTAGAAATTGAGTAAATTTTGGATCCGTTTATTTCTGCCTCATATAGAGAATCCGAATTATTTACAGAACCGACAAACATTTTCTTTACAGCAGCGAATCCTATCGCACTGCCCAAATCCTTATTATTACTGTTATATGACATTATAGAGACCCCTTTACCATTGCTGATTTGATAAAGACTACTTCCATTCACATGACTTGCATTTATCCCGTTGCCAACAGGCACTTCCAAACTTGCAGTATTACTTACCCGTATAGATTCATAATGTTCATTAAAGAACAATATATAAGTCATTGCACTAGCACACGCAATTATAGCCACTATCACTACAATTTTTAAAATGTTATTCTTGTCCATGTATATTCCCCCCAATAATTATATATGATTATAATTTTGTTTTTATCATAATACTATCTTTCGGTTAATTTGTTACTAATCTTCAAAACTTTACTGATTAGTTTTCATCCCTGAAGTGGGCATATACTATAAATCCTTTTTAATTTCTTGATATAATGCCAAATTTCACATGAATTTTAAATATTGATGATTAATCAAAAAGAGTAAATATTATCCAAAAATAATATATAAATAGAGGTGTATATTATGGCAAAATTTTGTTCTAATTGTGGTGCTAAACTGGATGCAGGTGCTAGTTTTTGTACTCAGTGCGGAACACAGGTTATAAACCTGGAGGGAAACCAAGCAACAAATCAACAACCGAATCAAGTTGTATATCAACCGCCAAATCCTATTGACAAAACCAAGGAAGGTCATATAGAAATCAGAAACTTCGTTGGTGAAAATGACAATATAAAAGTATTGGAAGAAAAAGGACCATTTAAAGTTATTGAATATGAAAAGGATTTGAGTGTTGGTCCTGAGGAAGCAGAAGAAAAATACTATTCAAGCAAAATGAATGTGCGACCCAGACAGTTAATAGCTGATTTAAGTAAAACATCAGGAATTTATCTCCAGGCTGGAGCAATGCAATGGATGAGTGGAGACAATAAGCTTTCTGCAGATGTAAATGGAATCAGAGACATTGGGAAAAAATTTTTAAAATCCGCAGCAACTGGAGAAACACCAACTAAGCCAGAATATAGTGGAGAAGGATTTGTTGTATCAGAACAAACATATAAACATCTGCTTTTACTGGATATGGATGACTGGGACAACAGCATAACAATTGATGATGGCCTGTTTTTAGCTGCCGAAAAGTCCGTAGGTTTATCAGTTGAAACAAGAACTGATTTATCAAGCGCCATTGCGGCCAGAAATTTGTTTCATACTACATTGAATGGAAACGGATATGTCTGTCTTGAATCCGATATGCCTATGGGAGAACTGATAGTTATTGAAATAACAAATGACACAGTTACAATTGACGGGCCACTGGCTATTGCATGGACAAGCGGCCTTCAGTTTACAGGAGAAAGATCTGGAAAATCACTTGTGGACAATGTTTTATCAGAAGGTTTGGTTAATGTTTTCCGTGGTACCGGCAAAATATTAATGGCACCATTGTCACTCAAAACAAAAACTGTAGAATTACCAAATGCGGACAAAAAAATTAAATTTTAACCATTAACCATTCATTTTATTTTTTCATCACATCTTTTTTTAAATATAATTAATAATTATTAACAAAAAGTGCTTTCAATTCATGAACAGAATCTGTTTTTCAATAGATTTATATTAAACATCAAACAAAAAATAGGGTGTTAATAAGTTAAATATTTAACATATTAAAGGTGTATACTATGGTAGAATGTAAAAATTGTGGTAGTGAATTAAAAGAAGACACTGAAGTTTGTCCTGAATGCGGGTCTCCAACATCAAATACCCCTCAGACAAACAATACGGCAACTCCTGTTGTTAAAAAGGAGAAAAGTGCAGGTTTGGCTGCAATATTATCATTCCTCATTGTAGGTTTAGGCCAAATATATCTGGGTTTAACCAAAAAGGGAATAATTCTCTTTATCGGAGCGGTTATTTCACTAATTTTAACATTAGTAATTATCGGATTTGTAACCTGGTTATTGATATGGGGATATTCAATATACGATGCACACAACTCCGCTCAAAAAATGAACAAAGGAATGGTTGTAGAAGATAGAATTGATATACATAATTTATTCTAAAACTAATATTGTGCTGATGAAATCATATTCATCAGCTTTGACTTATTTTTAATTAAAATCCTAATTTCAATTTATTTTATTTCCGCAATTTGGACAGAAATTAGCATTTTCATTCAGTTTAATACCACAGTTAGAGCAGTATAACGGGCGAACATGTTCGGGCTTTGAAAGAGAATTATCCTCAGTTTTATTACATAACTGCGCTTTTTTCAAATCAAACTCTTCACGTGTTATCAGTCCCTTTTCAAACATGTCAAAATATTTGACTAAGATTTCATCATCATCACTTTTGGCTAAATCATCCGTTTCCTCCAGATTACTGTCAATAGTCTGTTTAATGCTTTCAAACTCATTGGCTGTAACCCTCATTATAAACTGATCCCCATTTTTCATGACAAAAGTAACGGCATTTCTTTTAATATCCAAAAATCCTTTTTTATCCGGATTTTGAGAATAGTTAACATGATCAAGCTGTTTATAATAAATGAACTGTTCGGTTTCAACTATTCTTAAGCCATCCTCTTCAAATAATACCTTGCTGGGTTTCCATTCAGTTCTGCCTTCTCCAATAGTGGTTGAAACATAGCTTGATCCTCCCAAAGTGTTTTTACCGATAAATCCATACTGAACTCCTGAAGCGGTATAAGGAAGCATTGCATCAAAACCTGTTTGACGGATTGAAATAGCTTTATAATTGTCCAAATCATCATATGTTCTGATATTTTTGATTTCCAGATACTCACCTATTAAACTATAAGCTCTTGGCATTACTGTATCCGGGGTCAAATCTCCATTTTCAGCCTCAATTATTAGCTGATGTCTGATTTCACTTCCGATGACTCCTACTTTTAATGGTGGACAGCCGTTTAATTTTAATAATTCTACAAAGGAGGGTTGTGTTCTAAATGAACTGGCTACATTTTTATTTATAATATTTTTTATTTCTTTTATATCAGTATCCGAATTTGATTTAAGCAATGACAAACTTATTCCTCCATTAGAATTATTTCCCCTTTGTTATTTTAACTAGCTGATTAAAACAGTTACAACAACTTTAAAGTCCACTTTAGCATGACATGGATTTAAATTAAAAGACCTGCAGCAGGCATGTCAATAATTATTGCAACTAAAGCGATAAATATAATATTTATCCATTTCTCCTACATTTTAAATAACATACTCTAATTTGGATAAGTATTTACACTATCCTTCATATTTTCAGGGCCTGTGTAATATTTTCCCTGTCCTAAAGCCTTATCATGTGCATCCATTTCACTGGATGAAAATTTTCCATCCCCATCAGTATCCCAACGAGAATATATGTCTGATGGTACATCTTTAGGATTAACTTTACCTTGAGTATATTCTGAATCATGATTATTTTGATTTTGATTTGGTTCGGCGTTATTAGTTGTATTATTCGTTAAATTAACATTAGTAGTATTTGTTGTATTGGTAGCATTAGTTGTATTGGTTGTTGTCTTGTTTCCTGCCTGATTAAACATTACAAAACCACCAACAGCAATTACAATAAGAATTACTACCAAAGCAATTATTATTTTATTATAATCCATTCCTCCCACCTTTTAAAAATCATAATATTAACTATTTATCTCTATATTATCCACACCAAATAAATTTTTTGTAATATCTACATGTTGAACTTGAAATTAAATGGATTTATCATATTAATTCAATAAACTAGAAATTCCTTTCATTAAAATTACAGATTGTAATCTACTTTTAATTTAATCAATGAAAAAATGAAAAATTATAAAAGCAATACTTAATCACAATATCCAAAAAAATATGCTGTGAAAAATACAAAACATCATTCATGAAAAAAGTAAAAATAACAATCTTAAAAACGACCCTGCAAGATGATTTGGCTAAAGAATATGGTGTTGAAGGTCTTTCAACATGTCCGTTAATGAATGAAGGCCAGGTTTTTTATGCGGATTATGCTAGACCTGACGGATTTTGCGATGAGGCCTGGAAAGCTATATATCAGTATGTTTTTGCACTGGCCCATGGTGCTAGCGACATCTGGTATTACGAAGACTGGATTAAAACTCCGGGCGTTGCTATTGTATCATGCAATGACGGTTTAAGGCCAGTTATCATGAAACTGGAAGCAACTGATATTGAATCAAAACCCGAATGAAAGCAGTTCAACAACAATCCATATTTAATTATTTTACTTTTTCCCCATTATAACAGAAATTTGAACTCCCATCCATCCCTTTTTCAGAAAATAAAACATACTTATGATTTTTCAGTATTGACCTTTTTTGAAATGGTATAACTATAAAAAAATACTTATTAATATTATTTAAAATTCATATACTATTAAGGGTTTTTGAATGTAAGCGCTTACTTACACCCAAATTAGAAAAAAAGCATTTAAAATATCATTTTAAATCCAATCAGCTCATCATCCGATGAAATGATTTTAATAAGTCTGACTTGTTTTGGCTTTGAAAATGCATGGCCCCAATATGAACAATATCCCATATAATTGTTATAAAGTATTACTTTCATATAATCTATTGTAGAAAAATTAGTATTTTTTTAGCTTATAATTATTCCGTTCAGCTTATATTCAATGCATATTTTTTCAAAAATCCTGAATATATAAAATATTTACATAAAATGTGAATAATGTGTTTTATCGCCATGTTTAATTAAAAAAATGTCAAAAGCATATTCCCTATTAAAAACAGCGAAAATTAGCCGGAATTACTTTTTCATCAAAATAATAAAAAAGTAAAGTTTTTATTAGAGTATTAATAGAATGTTTAAATACATGCGTGTTTCAGTTATAGAAAATATAACCAGAAATGTGTGTATGAAAGTTTGTTTAAAAATAGTATTAAATATTCGAAAAATTAAAATGAACTGGATATTCTTTCTAATTCTTTTAGAAATTATATCCCAAAGGCTTTTAACCAATAGTCTTGATTATAGTCTTTATAATCCAGTTCTAGGATGCAAATACTAGTAAAAACATGGTTTATGTATTCCGACATCATGTCGGAAAACATGAAAAGAAAAATTAAATAACTATTTACAGGTTTTATATCTCACCAGTCATTAGATATCATACTTTTTTGATTTTTAATGGCTGGAAAATAGTTATTTATTTTTTTCTACAAAGACTTTTTTTCTACTGTAACTTTGATATATTCGTGATTTGTATATATTGTAAATTTTTCTATTGTAACTTTTTCTATTATTTTTAATTATTTTTTCTATTGTAACTTAATCTATTCGTGCTTTTTGATATAACAAAATATACATTATTGAAAATCAATTAGAAAGCTTTATAAGCCTTTAATATATAATATATTAGTATAAGTACAGGCGTACTTCTTTTTTAATTTTCAATATTTAATAACAGACAAAGCGAATTTTTCATTAAAATAAATTAAACGGAATTTAAAATGTTTTGTTAAAGGAGAAAAATTATGCAATTAAAAAAAAGATATTTTCTTTTCGTTTTAATACTATTTTTAATAATTTTCTCAAGCTCGTTTGTGTGTGCAAGTGAAAATATAACAAACGATCAAAACAATGTTTTAATGCTACAAAGCGATAGTGTTGGAACTGAAAGAAATATAGTAAATGAGAATATTAATTCAATGGAAGGGTTATCAACATCTCTCATTGAACAAGAAAATATAAGTGTAAACAGAACAACGAATGGAATGAATTTATTAGGAATAAGTAATGAAGGAGACGATTTATTAGGCGCACCCGTTGTTGATAATTTATATGGTGGTTCAGTAAAAGATATTCTTGACTGGATGGCAGGAGCAGATCCCGGAAGTGTTTTATACTTAAATGGTGGAACATATACCGCAGCAGCATGGAATGAACATACATTATATTCAAATGTAAAAGACCTTACAATTATAGGTGGAAGTCAATCCACTCCAAATCAGATGGCAAAATTTATAGATGGTGGATATCAGTTCTATTTTGAAGGTGTACTTGATAATGTGAAATTTTACAGCTTGGATTTTGACGGATGTTTCTTTTGGGCGAGAGGTGAAAATGGAGCAATGTATAATTGTCTAATTGAAAACTGTAGATCAGCATCACAATTCTTCTGTACACAAGGTTATGAAGATACCAATAGACAATACCCTGTTATAAACACGACTTTCAAAAATTCCCACCATGTTTATAATCCAAATTTACCTGGTGTAGATTATACTGAATTTAAAGATGGTCACGGCCAATTTGGTGCTGTATTTGGTACCCTTTTTGAAAACTGTAATTTTATAAATACATCATCCACCAACCATGGTGGTGCATTATGTATTGCAGATGAATCAGAGTGGGGTAGTCACACTGTTGCATCTACAATTAGAAATACCAATTTTACCGACATTAACTCAAAATGGTTTGCAGTTTATCTTCATTCTCAATTTAAAGGTCATGAAGACCTTCATATAAGAGGTGTTGAGGTAATAGAAAACTGTAATTTCATAAACTGTGCAGCAAGTGAGGAATATGGTGCCTGTTTAGGACTAAGTCACGACGAGGTAATTGTTAGAAACTGTAATTTCATCAACAACACAGGTGGTCAAGGGACTGCCATAATGGTTGGTGGTTTGACAAATGAGAATAATACAATTGATGATATTGCATTTAATGGTTATAATACAAAAGGAAACAATATATCAATTATCGATTGTTATTTTGAAAACAATTTTGCTTCCAAACATCCAACCAAATTCGTAAATAGTAGTGGATCAAGCGGTAGTGCAGGAGCAATATATGTCTTTGGTAATAACACTCTAATTAAAAATTCCATTTTTGTAAATAACAGTGCAGATAATGGAAATGGTTCCGCTATACTGATTTTAGGACAAAATACAAATATTACAAATTGTCAGTTCTATAATCATACAAGTGACAATGGTACGATTTTTATAGTGGGTAACAACACAAAAGTTTCCAATTCCAGATTTGAAAACAATACTGCTTCTGAAAATGGAGCAGGTATATACATTAAAGGTAACAATACTTTGATTAATCATACCCTATTTAGCGGACATAATGCTACCAACGGTGGTGCAGTATATATTAACGGTGATAATTCTAAAATTTTAAACTCCACATTCAACAAGAACAATGTTACACGTCAAGGGGGTGCAGTATTTATTGAAGGATCAAATTCATTATTCCAGGACAATAGATTTGTGTTAAATGAAGCAGTTCCTGAAACTGACAGTTACGTTGATTTTACAGGTCTTGGTGGAGCTGTATATGTGAAAGGTGATAATACCAACAGTATACATAATGTTTATCTAAACAATACTGCCCGTAACGGTTCTGCAATTTATACAGACGGTAAAAACTTTAAAATTTTAAATGACTGGTACGATGAGAATCAGGCATGGAGTTATCTTTTAATTGTAAATGCAACCCCTGCCAAAAGTCTTTATAATGAAAGTGATGTTTTCATAACAGTACTGCATATCGGTGGGGACAATATCCTTAATGCAGTTCACAATGTTGCAGGTAGTAATGAAATATGGCTTGAAAACGTAACCTACAGGCACAGCAGCGGAGCAATGATTCAATTCAACAATACGGATTATCAACATCCAACAGATGCTGACCACAGTGAAAACGGAACAATTCCATATCAGGAAGACCGTGAAGCACTCCAATATATTACTATTGAAGTTTATGATAAGGATGGCTATAGAATTGCTGTTGCTGAAAATCTAAAAACGGATATTCATGGTTATGTCAATATGACTGTCTCTAAAGCCAACCTAACGAAAGTGGGTAACTATACGGTAACCGGATACCATGGTAAAGACTGGAACTATAAGGAAATTGGAAATTTCACAAAATTCCAAATCTTTGGAAATGTGGACCTGTCAGTTAATATTACAAGTGACAAAGATGAGTATTTCGTAGGAGATACTGTAATCTGGACAATTACCGTAAAAAATGCGGCCAATGGTACTGAAGCTACAAAAGTTAACTTAACCGACATCATATCTACAGAACTGTTTAAATACATTTCTTCCAATCCAAGCAAAGGTAACTACAGCAATGCTACCAACAATTGGACAATCGGTTCAATAAGTCCTGATGAAACCGTAACACTGATAATTGAATCCCTTGCATTGAAACCGGGTACTTTCAATAATAACGTAAATGTTACAAGTTTTGAAAATGACTGGAATCTGACAAACAATAAAAATAATAAAACTGTAAGGATTATTGATTTGGGCGTCAATAAGACAGTAAACAATCAGACCCCATATGTGGGAGACAGCCTAATATACACCTTAACAATAATCAATGCCGGTGAATATGATTTCGAAAGGGAACTGAAAGTTGTTGATGACTTGCCTGAAGGTCTGGTCTTTGATGAAAGAATTGAATACAACAATGCAAGACTGATTAATCAGACTGTTGAAAACAGAAAAATTACCTGGTACATTTCAAATATTCCTAAAGGAAAAAATGCCACAATAGTAATTAGAGTAAATGTAACCAAAGACGGTAAATTAACCAATAACCTAACAATTGATGACAGATTAATGGATAATGAAACTGTTACTGCAGTTCCATCCGCTGACTTGTCAATCAACAAAACTGTTTCAGACAGCTCTGCTTTAAACGGAACCGATATCAGCTGGACAATTACAGTTAAAAACAACGGACCCTCAAAAGCTGTCAATGTTATTGCTAATGATGTAATTCCAAAAGGATTGATTTTAGTTGAAATCACACGAAATGATGGAATAAGCTTTGAAAACGGCGTTTGGACAATAGGAGATATGGATAACGACGATGTTCGCGTCTTAATTATTAAGACAAAAATAAATGCAACCAACACCACAATAGTCAACAGGGTTAATGTTACATCCGATACATATGACCCTAATTTGAATAATAATAATGATACTAATCAAACTTTCATACCACCTGAAGCGGACATATATATTAATAAGAAAGTATCCGAATCTGTTGTACGTAACGGCACAACCGTATACTGGACAATAACTGTTGTCAATTACGGTCCGGACAATGCTACAAATGTCAGAGTCACAGATACCATTCCAGAAGGATTAATCTTTATTGGTCCTGTTGGCAAATACAACGGTACACTAGACTATGACCGTGTCTGGACAATAAAAGAACTTCCTGTTAACGTTCCATACGTATTGACCATTGAAACCAAAATCAACACTACGAATACTACATTAGTTAATAAAGTTGATGCGATTTCAGATATATATGACCCTAATTTAGAGAATAATAATGCTTCCAACCAAACAAAAGTACTGCCGGAAGCAGACTTAATAATCACCAAGAGCGTATCAAACAGTACTACTCATAACAATACTGTTATAACCTGGACTATTACCGTCAAAAACAACGGTCCGGACAATGCTACGAATGTTAAAGTCACAGACATTATTCCAAAAGAGTTATATGATATAACTGTAACCGAAAATGAGGGAAATGCATTTATCAATGGCATTTGGACAATTGATGAAATTCCAAATGGAGAAACACGTGTTTTAGTATTCAACACCACAGTTAATGCTACAAACAAAACCATTGTTAATAAAGTCAATGTAACTTCAGACATACCAGATCCTGATTTGGATAACAATAATGCTTCCAATCAAACTTACGTACCTCCTGAAGCAGATATAGAAATTATCAAATATGTTTCTGTTGAAACAGCTCGTTATGGCGATATAGTCTATTGGGGAATTATTGTAACAAATAAAGGTCAGCAAACTGCAGAAAATGTAGTAGTTAAAGACTTCATGCCAGAGGAACTGATTTATCTTGAAGTTGATAATAAAGATTATGAAGGAATATTTGATGAAAATAACTACATTTGGTATTTAACTACATTAAATGTAAATGAGCCAAAATCATTAATACTTAAAACTCAAGTTAATGCAACCAATACTACAATTGTCAATAATGTAACTGTAAATTCAGATACTTATGATCCGGATACAAGCAATAATAATGCTTCCAACAGTACATATATTCCTCCTGAAGCAGATTTAGAAGTTATAATAACAAACGACCACGAAACCAATATTACCCATATCGGTGATACCGTAATCTGGACAATCAACGTAACCAACCATGGACCAGATGAGGCAATCAACACCATATTGGATGACATAATACCAAAAGAATTAATATACGTCTCTGATGATTCAGAAGGTGCATATAATAATGAAACCGGTAGATGGACCATAGGATACTTACCAGTAAGCGAAACCGTAACCCTAAAAATCACAACTGTTGTAAATAAAACTAACACAACCATAACTAGATATGAAAACGTTTCATCAGACATATACGACCCTAATATGGACAACAACAAAGACGACAGTTCAGTTGTTATTCCTCCTGAAGCCGATTTACAAGTTACTATAATTAATGACCATGAAGGCATTATTACCCATATTGGAGATACTGTAATCTGGACAATCAATGTAACTAACAATGGACCTGATGACGCAATTAACTCAATCTTAGACGATATTATACCAAAAGAATTAATATACGTCTCTGATGATTCACAAGGTGCATACGACAACGAAACCGGAAGATGGACAATAGGAAACGTAACTGTAGGTGAAACTGTAACCTTAAAAATCACAACTGTTGTAAATAAATCCAACACAACAATAACAAGATATGAAAACGTTTCATCAGATACCTACGATCCTAAACTGGAAAACAACAAAGACGACAGCTCAGTTGACATCCCACCAGAAGCCGATTTAGAAGTCATAATAACAAACGACCACGAAACCAATATCACACATATTGGAGATACCGTAATCTGGACCATTAATGTAACCAACCACGGACCAGACGACGCAATTAACACTATATTGGATGACATAATACCAAAAGAATTAATTTATGTTAGTGATGATTCACAAGGCGCATATGATAATGAAAGCGGTAGATGGACCATAGGAGACTTACCAGTAGGTGAAACCGTAACCCTAAAAATCACAACTGTTGTAAATAAATCCAACACAACAATAACAAGATTCGAAAACGTTTCATCAGACATATACGACCCTAACATGGACAACAACAAAGACGACAGCTCAGTTGTCATCCCACCAGAAGCCGATTTAGAAGTTACTATAATTAATGACCATGAAGGCACTACTACTCATATTGGTGATACTGTAGTCTGGACCATTAATGTAACCAATCACGGCCCTGACGACGCAATCAACACTATCTTAGACGATATTATACCTGAAGGATTAATATACGTCTCTGATGACTCAGGCGGTGCATATGATAATGAAACCGGTAGATGGACCATAGGAGACTTACCTGTAGATGGTAGCGTAACCTTAAAAATCACAACTGTTGTAAATAAATCCAACACAACAATAACAAGATACGAAAACGTTTCATCCGATACCTACGACCCTAAAATGGAAAACAACAAAGACGACAGCTCAGTTGTCATCCCACCAGAAGCCGATTTAGAAGTCATAATAACAAACGACCACGAAACCAATATCACACATATTGGCGACACAGTTATTTGGACAATTAATGTAACTAATCATGGACCTGATGATGCATTGAACACTATCTTAGACGATATTATACCAAAAGAATTAATATACGTCTCTGATGATTCACAAGGTGCATACGACAATGAAACCGGAAGATGGACCATAGGAGACTTACCAGTAGGTGAAACCGTAACCCTAAAAATCACAACTGTTGTAAATAAATCCAACACAACCATAACAAGATACGAAAACGTTTCATCAGACATATACGACCCTAACATGGACAACAACAAAGACGACAGCTCAGTTGTCATCCCACCAGAAGCCGATTTAGTAGTTACAATAACAAACGACCACGAAACCAATATCACACATATTGGTGATACTGTTATCTGGACAATTAATGTAACCAACCACGGCCCTGACGACGCATTGAACACAATCTTAGACGATATTATACCAAAAGAATTAATATA
>NZ_JAZRJY010000023.1:0-2296 GCF_045646045.1 Methanobrevibacter sp.
TAGAGAATTAAAAAGAACAATTGCTCGTGTTCTTACAATATTGAATGAAAAACAGAAGGAGAATTAAATGTCAAAAATCTGTGATGTATGTGGGCTTCCTGAAGAACTTTGTGTTTGTGAAGAAATTGCACGTGAAGTTCAGACTCTAAAAGTTTTTACAGTTAGAAGAAGATTCGGAAAACTCATGACAATTATCGAAGGTATAGATGAACATGACATAGATATCAAAGAACTCACTAAAACACTCAAAGCTAAATGTGCTTGTGGTGGGACTGCTAAAAATGGCCAAATAGAACTTCAAGGTGACCATAAAGTTAAGGTTAAAGAAGTTTTATCTGATATGGGTTTTTCATCTGATACTATCGAAATTCGTGAATCTAAGAAGAACAATAAAAAAAGGAGATAGTTCATCTATTCGATATGTTTTTCAATAAAATTTTGTAATTTTCTGCATGATTTATTGTAAATATTTCATTAAGAGATGGGATTATGATTACTTCTAAAAATTTGGTTCACCATGAATTCATCGGATTGAGGGTTCAGGTAACCGGTGAGAAGAATTCATCTCTTAAATTAATAGGAACAATTATTGATGAAACTAAGAATACCATTAAAATTGAGGATGAGAATAAGACTGAAAAGATTATTCCAAAAAAAGGTTCAATTTTTGTGTTTGAACTTCCAAACGGGGAAAAAATAGAAATTAATGGTACAATTTTATCAATTCGTCCTGAAGATAGAATAAAAAAAAGATTTAAAAAAATATAAATGGTGATAATATGGTTGGGCTTAATGTTCAAGAACCAGAAACTACATGTGATGATCCTAACTGCCCTTTCCACGGAACTTTACCTGTAAGAGGTCAAGTTTTAGAAGGTGTTGTTGTAAGTAATAAAGCGGAAAGGACTATTACTGTTGAACGTAGTTACTACAAATTCATTAGAAAATATGAAAGATATGAAAAAAGGAAATCCAAAATTAACGTTCACAAACCTGATTGTTTAAATGTTAATGTTGGAGATTCCGTAAAAGTTGCAGAATGCAGACCATTGAGTAAAACTAAACATTTTGTTTTAGTTGAAGTTAAAGGAGAGTAAATATTATGAAACCATTAACCTCAAATGTTTCTAAAGCATTACCAATTGGAGCAACTTTACAATGTGTTGACAACACTGGTGCACGTGAAATCGAAATTATTTCCGTAAAAGGATTTAAAGGTGTAAGAAGAAGATTGGATGTTGCTGGTGTTGGGGATTTAGTTGTTGCTTCAGTTAAAAAAGGAACTGCTGACATGAGAAGAGAAGTTGTTAATGCAGTAGTAGTTAGACAGAAAAAAGAATACAGACGTGCTGATGGTCTTCGTGTTAAATTTGAAGATAACGCAGCTGTAATCATTACTCCTGAAGGAATCTTAAAAGGTTCAGAAATTAGAGGTCCTGTTGCTAAAGAAGCAGCTGACAGATGGCCTAGTGTTGGTAGTGCAGCAAGTATTTTAGTATAAGGTGAAAAAATGTCAAAACAACCAAGAAAACAAAGAAAAGCTCTTTACAATGCTCCTGCTCACGCACGTGGAAAACATTTAAGTGCTTCTTTAAGTAAAGATTTAAGGGCAAAAGTAGGAAAAAGATCTTTACCTATTAGAACAGGAGATAAAGTTAGTGTTGTCCGTGGAGACTTTAAAGGACATGAAGGAGAAGTTCTCAGTGTAGATTACACTGCTTACAAAGTAACTATTGAAGATGTTACTTTATCAAAACCTGATGGAACTGCTACTTTCCTTCCTGTTGATCCATCTAACTTAGTAATTATTGAAGCAGATTTAAAAGACGATAGAAGAATTAAAAATAAAGGAGATAATTAAAATGGCTAAAATGGGATCTAGAAAACATCTTAAAAGATATAAAGCACCTAAATCTTGGCCTATTCATCCTAAAGAAGACACTTGGACTGTAAAACCTTCCGCAGGTTCTCATTCCATTAATGATTCTATTCCATTAACTTTAGTTATCAGAGATGTTTTAAAATTAGCTGATAACTCCAGAGAAGCTAAAAGAATTATCAACTCCGGTAATGTTTTAGTTGATGGAAGAGTTGTTAAAGATTACAAATTCCCAGTTGGTTTCATGGATATCATCGAAATTCCAAAAACTGGTGAATCTTACAGAGTTCTTTTAGATAGAAAAGGAAGATTACAATTAGATTTAATTGATGATAATAGTGCTAAATTATCTAAAATTGTTAATAAATCTACCATTAAAGGTGGTAAAACTCAATTAAACCTTCACGATGGTAAAAA
>NZ_JAZRJY010000024.1:0-38370 GCF_045646045.1 Methanobrevibacter sp.
TGAAGTAAAAGCAAAAATTGAAAATTTTGAAGATATGAAAAAAAAGTTAGAAAATCTTGGAGCTATAAAAAGTAAAAAAGAATTTCAAGAAGATATATATTTTAACAGCCCAATTGTAGATTTTGCAAATACAGATGAGGCCTTAAGAATAAGAACAACAAAAGAAAATGAAAAAACAAACATATTTATAACCTACAAGGGCCCTAAAATAGATTCTAAAAGTAAAACACGTGAAGAAATTGAAATTGAAATAGAAGACAGTGAAAAATGCAGCAAGATATTCCAACACCTTGGTTTTACAAAAGTAAGGGCAGTTAGAAAAAACAGACAATATTATACCTATGAAAATTTTGAGATTAGTTTAGATGATGTTGAAGGATTGGAACCATATATGGAAATAGAAATTTCATTAGAAGATGGAAATGACTATAATGAAGCCCAAGAAATGATATTTGAATTATTTTCAAAATTAGGAATTAATGATGGATTTGAAAGAACCTCATATTTGGAACTTTTAGAAAAATTATATTAAATACTATAAAAGAAAAATACTATATTAGTATAATTATATAAAGAAGTGAGATAATTGCAATATTTTATAAGTCATTACAATAAAGAATGTGAAATAACTTTCCCAGACGATTTTATAATTTATGATACTACTTTAAGAGATGGGGAACAGACCCCAGGTGTTTGTTTTAGTTTTGAAGAAAAATTAGAAATCGCCCGTAAACTCGATCAATTTAAAATCAATCAAATTGAAGCAGGTTTCCCAATAGTTTCTGAAAAAGAAAGAGAAACTGTAAAAGCGATAGCAAGTGAAGGTTTAAATGCTGATATTTTAGCATTGACTAGAACAAAACCTGAAGATATTGATGCTGCATTGGATTGTGATGTTGATGGTATAATCACATTTGTCGGAACATCAGACATTCACTTGGATCATAAAATGCACATTACACGCCAAGATGCAATTAATTTATGTGAAAGTGCTGTTGATTATGCTAAAGACCATGGAATATATGTTGCGTTTTCAGCAGAAGATGCGACAAGGACAGATATTGAATTTTTAAAAAGAATTTACTCAAAAGCTCAGGAATGCGGTGCGGACAGAGTCCATATTGCTGATACAACCGGAGCAATTACTCCACAGGGAATTGATTATTTAGTCCGAGAACTTGTAAAAGACTTAAATGTCAATATTGCGCTTCACTGTCACAATGATTTTGGTTTAGCTGTCATTAACTCAATTACTGGAGTATTAGCTGGTGCAAAAGGCATATCAACAACTGTTAACGGTATTGGTGAAAGAGCAGGTAATGCATCATTAGAAGAACTTATAATGGCTTTAAAAATATTATATGGAAAAGATTTAGGATTTAAAACTAAATATATTACTGAATTATCAAATATCGTATCCAAAGCAAGTGGATTGCCTATCCCATATAACAAACCAGTTGTTGGAAACAATATATTTAGACATGAATCAGGAATACATGTAGACGCTGTAATAGAAGAACCATTATGCTATGAACCTTATGTTCCTGAACTAGTAGGTCAGAAAAGACAACTTGTTTTAGGTAAACATTCCGGATGCAGGGCAGTTAGAGCAAAGTTAAATGAATGTGACCTGGAAGTCAGTGATGACGAACTTATTGAAATTGTAAGACAAGTTAAAAAATCAAGAGAAGAAGGAAAATACATTAACGATAAAGTGTTTAAAGAAATCGTTAAAAACACAAAAGGGTAGATAACGTGAACATTACTGAAAAAATCCTATCTTCAAAAGCAGGCCATGAAGTAACACCAGGTGAAATAATAGAAATTCCCGTTGATCTTGCAATGTCTCACGACGGAACTTCACCTCCTGCAATAAAAACATTTGAAAAGGTAGCGGATAAAGTTTGGAATCCCGAAAAAATTGCAATTATTTTTGATCATAATATTCCTGCAAATACAATAGGTTCTGCAGAATTTCAAAAAGTTTGCCGGGACTTTATAAAAAAACAAGGCATTAAAAATAATTTTATACATGGAGAAGGAATCTGTCACCAGGTAGTTCCCGAAATGGGTTTGGTTGAACCGGGAAAAGTTATTGTTGGTGCAGACTCACACACATGTACTTATGGTGCTTTTGGAGCATTTTCAACAGGAATGGGTGCAACAGACTTAGCAATGGTTTGGGCAACTGGAAAAACATGGTTTATGGTTCCACAAGCTATAAAAATGGAAGTTACTGGAGAACTTAACCCATATATTGCACCTAAAGACATAATCTTAAATATTATTGGAGAAATTGGAATCGCCGGTGCAACATACAAAACTGCAGAATTTTGTGGTGAAACCATCGAAAATATGGGTGTTGAAGGAAGAGCAACAATGTGTAATATGGCAATTGAAATGGGTGCTAAAAACGGAATAATGGAACCGAATAAAGAAGTAATCGATTATATTTGTAAAAGAACATCCAAAAAAGAAAGTGAATTGAATATTGTTAAATCAGACAGTGACGCGAATTATGAAAAAGAAATGCATTTTGACATAACTGATATGGAACCACAAATTGCATGTCCAAATGATGTTGATAATGTATGTGACATCTCAAAAGTTGAAGGAACCTCAATAGACCAATGTTTGATTGGTTCCTGTACAAACGGCAGACTTTCTGATTTAAAAGACGCTTATGAAATACTAAATGGTCAAAAAATTAACGATGATATTAGATTATTAATATTACCAGCATCACGTGAAATATACAAACAATCAATGCAACTGGGATATATCGAAGCTTTTATTGATGCAGGAGCTATAATATGCAACCCAGGATGTGGACCATGTCTCGGAGGACATATGGGAGTATTATCCGAAGGCGAAGTTTGTGTATCCACAACAAATAGAAACTTCAAGGGAAGAATGGGAGACCCTAAATCTTCCGTTTATCTTTCAAATTCAAAAGTCGTAGCTGCTTCAGCAATTGAAGGAGTTATAACCAATCCAAAAGATTTAAGTGAATAAAATGCCAATGAATAAGAATGAAGCCAATAAAAGGCTTATTGAAAAAATAAATGCTGTTGAAGATTCATACCCTAAAAACTTTTCAAACACACAAAAAATACTATTAACAACAGACGGTTCCATTACAGCTATTTTAGATGTACTCTATGGAAAAATAACTTTATCAACATTAGAACAACATTTTGAAGAAGCAACAGAAGAAAGTGCAAAATTAGTAAATGTAGAAATAGGTGACGAAGTTAATTTCAGAGAAGTAATAATGCATAAAGATGATGAAAATCTAATTTATGCTGTTTCTTACATTCCACTAAAAAGATTAACCGATGAAATTTGTTCTGATTTAGTTAGAGCAGATATACCAATCGGAAGAATCCTAAAAAATTACAGTATAGAATCCAGAAGAGAAATTAATAATATTTACATAGAAAAACCCAATGAAACTTTACAAGAATTATTTAACACAACAGAAGACATGTTAGCAAGAGACTATGTTATCATACACAAAAATGAAATCTTAATGTGGATTAAAGAAATATTTCCAGTTTCTTATTTTACCAAAGTCTAACATGGTGATTTTATGAATTTTGAAGGAAAAAAAATCAACGAACCGACATATGATTTGATAAAAATAGTTGAAAAGGAAAATGATATTAAAATTTCACCCATACAAAAAATCCTATTATCATTAAGAGGGCCAATAACTACTCCTCTAGATGCATTATATGGTAGATTAAAATTATTTGTACTTAAACAGGAAATTGAAAAAGCAGATGAATCTGTAGCCAATTTACTTGATATAAACGAAGGCGATGAAGTACTTATTCGTGAAGTAATCGTACATAAAAATGGCCGTCCGCTAGTTTATGCATTTTCATACATTCCAACAAAGAGATGTAATGATAAAATTCTTAAATTATTACTTGACGAAGAAATCACAACAGGTTTGATCTTATCAGAAAATAACATAGAGACTCAAAGACAAATAAATAACATTTCAATAGAAGCCCCAACACCAATACTTCAGGAACTATTCAATACAACAGAAAACATGCTAACAAGAGAATACTCAATGAGCCAACATGGAACAATAAGATTATATACAAAAGAAGCTTATCCACTAAGTTATTTTAGAGAAATGTAGGTGCTAACATGGGCGTAAAATTAAAAGACATAATTGAACCTGAAAAAATAAATTTTAAAGATTTGGAAGGAAGAGCAGTATCTATTGATGCATTCAATACACTTTATCAATTCCTATCAACAATAAGACAAAGAGATGGACAACCCTTATGTGATGAAAACGGCAATATTACTTCACATTTAAGTGGAATATTATATAGAAACTCATCAATGGTTGAAAAAGGAATAAAACCCATTTATGTCTTTGATGGTAAAGCTCCAGAACTTAAAAGTGAAACCCAAGCCAAAAGAAGAGAAGTAAGAGATGAAGCAGAAAAGATTTACAAAGAAGCTTTGAAAAGTGGAGATACCGAAAAAGCCCGCAAATATGCAATGAGATCATCCAAACTATCTCCCGAAATAATTGAATCATCTAAAAAATTACTAACATTGATGGGAATACCCTATGTTGAAGCAAAAGGCGAAGGAGAAGCACAAGCAGCATATCTAGTTGAAAAAGGAGATGCATACGCAGTTGCTTCACAGGATTACGACTGTTTATTATTTGGAGCAAAAAGAGTTGTAAGAAATCTCGCCGTTAATTCAAACTTAGGCAATTTAGAATATTACGAATTAAGACATGTATTGCATGAATTAAACATAACCCGTGAAGAATTAATAGACATGGGAATTTTAATTGGAACTGATTTTTGTGATGGACTTAAGGGAATAGGTGCTAAAACTGCACTAAAATTAGCTAAAAAAGGACAATTACAAGAAAAAATAGATGAACTTCAAAAAGAAAGTGACCATGATTTAAATGAAGTGAAAAACATCTTCTTAAACCATAATGTCAATACAGATTATAAAATAAAATGGAACAAAGCCGACAAAGAAGGTCTTGTTGAATTTTTATGTTATGAACATGGATTTTCAGAAAGCCGTGTTGTTAAAGCATCAGACAGACTTAAGAATTTAAGTTCTTCCCAGGGCAGTCTTGATGCATGGTTTTAATATGGAGGAAAATCCTCCCCAAATACTTTTTTTGCATAATCCATTGCCAATTTAACTTGAGTTTTATACTTTTTCATCATTGCATTTTCAAAATCAACTCTAGATTCACATTTTGTAATTAAGGTAAGTAGGTCCATATACCTATTAATCGCCAATTCTTTATCAAAATTAAAATTATCCATGATTTCAGGAGTCAATTTTTCAAGACACGGAAATTCCAAAGTTTTACAAACTGTATCTGCAGAAAAATAAGTCATTCTAATCAATGGTGAAACGGATGAAACTAAAACATGATTTCCTGCTGGAATCAACGGTGGAACACCAGTTTTTAAATATCTTTCCATTGAAGTTAATTTATTATAATTTTTTAAGTTATAACAATGGAGTTCTGTATAAAATTCCGGTTCAAAATATTCGATTAACTTTAAAATCTTTTGACCTAACTCAGATTCATAATATTCCTTTTTAATTGTAGAAATATACTCTGTTCTGTCAAAATTATAAAAATAAAATTGTCCACAAGACAAATCATCTTGTTTGATAGATTTAATAAATTTAATAGAGGTTTTACCTTCATTACCATGAATTCCTCCTAAAAACAATTTAGTGGGACCTCTACCATTGTCAATATATTGAAAATAAGACATAAAAAATAAAAATTGAAGGAATTATGTTCCTTCTTGCCAGTTAGCCATGTAAGCTTTTTGTTTATCTGTTAATGAATCGATTTCGATGCCCATTGCATCTAATTTCATTGATGCTACGGTGTAGTCGATTTCGTCAGGTGCTTTGGTTACTCCAACTGGTAAATCGTTTTCTAGGATGTATTTTGCTGATAGTGCTTGTACTGCAAAACTCATGTCCATGATTTCAGCAGGGTGTCCTTGTCCTCTTGCTGCAGATAAGTTTACTAAACGGCCGTCTGCTAAGAGATAGATTTTTCTTCCGTCTTTAGTGGTGAATTCTTCGATACTTTCTCTTACTTCTTTTACTTCGGTTGAGATTGCTTCGAGGTCTTGTCTGTTGATTTCTACGTTGAAGTGTCCTGAGTTTGCAAGCATACATCCGTCTTTCATGTATTTGAAGTCATCTCCACAGATAATATCTGCATTTCCGGTTACGGTAATGATTAGATCAGATTGTTTTACTGCTTCTCTTATGGTCATTACTCTGTATCCGTCCATTCTTGCTTCAAGTGCTCTGATTGGATCTACTTCTGTTACGATGACGTCTGCTCCGAGTCCTGCTGCACGTAGTGCAAGTCCTCTTCCACACCAGCCGTATCCGCAGACGGTTACGGTTTTTCCTGCGATTACCATGTTGGTGGTTCCCATTATTGCGTCGAAGCTTGATTGTCCGGTTCCGTAACGGTTGTCGAATAAGTATTTTGTGTAAGCGTCGTTTACTGCGATTACTGGGAATTTTAATGCGCCGTCAGCGTGCATTGCCTGTAATCTGTGTACTCCAGTAGTAGTTTCTTCACATGCACCTTTGATATGGCTTAAAAGTTCTGTTCTTTCATTGTGAAGAACCATAATCATATCTGCACCGTCATCAATGATGATGTCTGGTTTGTGGTCAAGTACCATGTTAATGGTTTGATAGTATTCTTCATCGTCTTGTTCTCTCCAACCATAAACGTTTAAACCTAAATCAGCAGCTCCTGCTACTGCATCATCGTGGGTGGATAATGGGTTACAGCCAGTCATTGCAACTTCTGCTCCACCAGCCATTAATGTTAAACCTAAGTTAATTGTTTTAGGTTCTAAGTGTAAACATGATCCGATAGTAATTCCTTTGAAAGGTTGAGTTTCTAAATATTCTTGCTTAATATTTTCCAAAACAGGCATATGTTTTTGAACCCATTCGATTTTTCTAACACCTTCAGGTGCAAGAGACATATCTTTAACTTTACTCATGAAAATATCTCCATAAATTTTATAACATTAATAATTATATTAATCCTTTTAAATATATCTTACTCAAAATTAATTAAAAAAAATTTAAATTCTAAAAAAAATCAAAAAACTATCTAAAAAAGCAAAAGTTTAAATGTAACAATAAACTAATATATGTATGTTATATATGCCGGGGTGGCTCAGCTGGTTAGAGCGCACGGCTCATAGGGTATAAAAAGCAGTGCTCTGACTAATACCTGGGATACCGTGAGGCCACGGGTTCGAATCCCGTTCCCGGCATCTTAAATCCCAGGTATACACTTTTTAAACTATTTTTACAAATTTCATACCACAATATATTTATAACTTTTTTTAAAAAAATATCATTGTTAAGCAATGAGGGAATGAAATGTTATACAATGAATTAGGAAAAAGTGGCTTAAAAGTTTCAAGACTAGGTTTTGGAGCTATGAGATTACCGACAATAAAATCCAATGCTGATATTGATGAAATTGAAGCTTCTAAAATGCTCAAATATGGAATTGAAAATGGAATTAATTTAATTGATACTGCCTTTCCTTACCACAGCAAAGAGTTAGATGGAAATGGAAACAGTGAAAAATTTATCGGTAAATTTTTAAAAGAAAACAGTTACAGAGATGAAATAATACTTTCTACAAAGTCTCCATCCTGGCTAATGGAAAAAAAATCTGATTTTGAATATTATCTTGACATACAGCTTGAAAAACTACAGACAGACTATATTGATATTTACATGCTCCATTCTCTAACCGTTCCAGACTGGTATAAAGTTAAAGATTTGGATGTCTTAGACTTTTTAGACGATTGTTTAGCAAGCGGTAAAGTTAAACACGTTGGATTTTCATCACATATAGAAGTCGATTATCTGATTGAAATATTAGATGAATATCCTAAATGGGAAGTCGTTTTAACTCAAATGAATTACCTTGATGAATATTACCAGTCAGGAGTTATGGGTCTTGATTATCTGAAACAGGTAAATGTCGGAAGTATGATAATGGAACCTCTTCGTGGAGGAAGACTGGTTCAAAATATACCTGAAGAAATTCAGGAGATATGGAATATGGCAGAAGTTAAAAGAACCCCTGTAGAATGGGCACTGCAATATTTATGGAACAGAGATGATGTTGATTGTGTTTTAAGTGGTATGACCAGCTTGGAACAAGTTAAAGAAAATATTAAAATCGCTTCAAAAGAAGACATCATAAGTGAATACGACCATGAAATAATCAGAGAAGTTGCAAGAACATACAGGTCATTTTTAGGAAACAGATGTACCAGATGCGGCTATTGTATGCCTTGTCCCCATGGTGTCGATATTATCAACTGCTTAACAGAATATAACATTGCACATATGATGAATGATCCAAAAGCCAGTGCTATGCAATATTTCTCTTTAATTGATGATGATGCAAGAGCAGACAGCTGCGTTGACTGTAAAGAATGCCTTCCTTTCTGTACCCAAATGCTGAATATTCCGGAGGAGCTTCAAAAAGTATATGAATACTTCGGCAGCGAATTTGATCATTTTTAAATAACAGGTGAAAAAATGCCAACAAGATACATAGGTGACGGATATTGGGAAATCGCTTCCAGACAGATGAGTATTGTTACAAGAAGCGAACAACAAAGATTTAAAGATGCTAAAATTACTGTTATTGGTTGCGGTGGAATTGGAGGTCAAACCATTGAAATGTTAGCAAGAATGGGAATTGGAGAACTTATAGTGGTTGATGAAGATGCATTTGACATTTCAAACCTCAACAGACAAACATTATCAAGTTTGGCTGATGTAGGTCTTGATAAAAGTGCCGTTGCAGCAGAAAAAGTGAGATTAATCAACCCTTATGTTAAAGTAACTAATTATAACGAACATGTGGATGAATCAAACATTGATAAGGTAATTTCAGATTCGGACATAGTAATTGACGCTCTTGACAATGTTTTAACAAGAGTTATCGTGTCAAGAAAAGCTAAAGAAAAAGGAATTCCTTATATTCATGGTGCAATTCATGGTACTTTAGGCCAAATCACCACATTCTTACCGGACAATGAAAAAACATATGAAGAAATGTTTAACTTGCCTTCAAACGGTAAAGAATTAACAGAAGACATTATTGATGGACTTTCAAAAGTGACTTCAGGAGTTCCACCAGTTATTGGGCCTACTCCAAATTTAGTTGCATGTTTAGAAGCTATGGAAGCTTTTAAAATTATTACAGGCATCGGAGAAGTTACGGTTGCACCCAAAATTTTAACATTCGATTTATTGGATTTAACTTCTTTTTCAATTGAGGAGATTTAAACATTACCTCACATTTTCTTATTTTTTTATAATTAATATTAAACAAATCTATAATAAACTATTATAACTCTAAACAAAAGTAATAGAAATAAAAATAATATTATATCTTATTATACGATAAAATAGAAATTAATTAATATCTTTTTAAAAAGATTTAAATAATATAAAAAGGAAAAATTTTTTTAAGTAGGAATATAATTTCCGATTACTAAAAAAATATCGGAGAATGATTTAATGAGTGATATCAGCGAAGAAAAAATACAAATAATATCAGAACAAATGAAAGAAGACAACATTAAATTTATCCGTTTACAATTTGTAGATATAAATGGGACTGTAAAAAATATTGTTATTCCGTTTAACGGCGAAGACATGAACGAATTATTTAACGAAGGAATGTTGTTTGATGGTTCATCAATTGAAGGATTTGTTGGAGTAAATGATAGTGATTTAGTTTTAAAACCAGATATTGATACTTATTCAAGACTCTCCTGGAGACCTGAAGAATCTGCAACATGTAGATTTATCTGTGATGTATGGACTGCTGAAAAAGAACCATTTGCAGGTGACCCAAGAGGAGTGCTTAAAAAATCATTATCCCACATTGCAGAAATGGGATTACAATATAACATTGGTCCTGAACCAGAATTTTTCATTGTGGACATTGATGAAAACGGATATCCAATGCCATATGACCAGGCAGGTTACTTTGACGTAGAACCTCTTGATAAAGGACCGGATTTCAGAAGAGAATTAACTTTAAACTTAGAAGAACTTGATTTTGAAGTAGAAGCATCTCACCACGAAGTTGCTCCAGGACAAAATGAGATAGCATTTAAATTTAAAGATGCTTTAAAAACTGCTGATGCTGTAATTACATTTAAACAAGCTATTAAAGCTATTGTAGACAATATGGCTACTTTTGATCAAATGGATTACAGGGTAACATTTATGCCGAAACCATTCTTTGGAGTAAGTGGAAGTGGAATGCACTGTCACCAATCTGTATTTAAAGGAGATAGAAACTTATTTTCAGACCCTAATTCAGAAACTGGTCTTTCAAAAGATGCTCTTCACTTTATGGGAGGATTATTAAAGCATGCTCCTGCAATTACTGCAATTACTAACCCTATTGTAAACTCTTACAAACGTTTAGTGCCAGGTTTTGAAGCTCCAGTATACAGAGCATACGGTCTTAAAAATAGGTCTGCATTAATTAGAGTTCCTGCAGCACGTGGTAAAGCAACCCGTATTGAATACAGATCACCAGACCCTGCATGTAATCCTTATTTAGCATTTACTGTAATGCTTGAAGCGGGTATTGATGGAATTGTAAATAAAATCGACCCTGGTGAACCAATCGAATTAGACATTTACAAAATGACTGAAGAAGAAAGAGATGCAATGGGCATTAAAGTCTTACCTACAAGTTTATGGGAAGCATATCACTCTCTTGAAGAAGACCCTCTCATTTTAAATGCACTAGGAGACCATGTCAGTCAAAAATTCCTAGAACTTAAATATAAAGAATGGGATGAATATAGGGTACAGGTATTCGGATACGAACAAAGAAAATATTTAGATATTTAAATCTAAATATTATTTTTTATTTTTAAATATAATGATCTTTAACGAGTTAAACATGATTATATTTAATTTTAAGAAGGAGTAATTTCATGTCAGAATCAGAACGCCGAATGATTGAAATTTTAAGAATCTTAAATAAACAGGACAAACCTACAGGATCTAAATTAATAGCTGATGAATTAAGGGAAAAAGGTTTTAATTTAGGTGAACGTGCTGTAAGATACCATATGCAAATATTAGATGAAAAAGGTTATACAAAAAGAATGGGTTATTCGGGGCGTCGAATTACTGAATTGGGACGTGAAAAACTAGAAAAAGGATTAATCTATGATCAGGTTGATTTCATTTATTCAAAATTTGAAGAATTAATATATTTAACTGACTTTAACTATATGACCAAGAAGGGAAATGTTGTTGTAAATACATCGACCATTTATAATGAAGAAAGCTACGATATACTTAAAGATATTTTTAGAAGTGGTCTTTCTGTGAGCCCTTATGTTAATATAAATAAAGTTGAAAGTCAGGGCACAATGGAGATAAAAACTATCTGTGGAACAACAATAGATGGAATATTACTAAATGAAGGAATAGCTTCCCAACCATTATATGGTGGAATACTGGAAATCGAAGATAATACTCCAACATCATTCAAAGAGCTGATATCTTACAAAAAAACATCAGTGAGTCCGTTAGATGCATTTATAGCTCCAAAAATGACATCCGTATTAGACATAATAAATAATGGAAGTGGACATATTCCTGCAAACTTTAGACTGATACCTAGCGTTGCTAAAGAAAAAACATTGCAAATATTTTCTAAATTAAACAAAATAGGTATTGGCGGAGTAATATCTATCTCTGAAGATGGAGAAAATATATTGGGATTGCCTGTTGAAAAAGGAATGATGGGGGTTGCAATCATTGGAGGAGTAACACCATTTTGCGCAATCCAAGAGTTAGGTTATGACATTGATATAAAAATCGGAGAAGAACTAGAAAGCTTCGATAAATTAAATCCTATAACAAATAATATCAACCATAATCTTAAGAATCATGAAACCAATAAAGAATCAAATTTACCGTTTATACTTTCAAAATCCCTAAACTTAATTCAACAAGTTGATTTGGATATTGAAAAACGATGCGGAAATATAATAGCTAATATTTCATATGTGAAAAAAGACGATTTAGACAAAGCAATGAAAATATTAGAAGAAAGCTATGAATCAAATAAAAAATACATTAGCCCATATTTCCAAATTGTATCACATCCAACTGATGAAGAAAAAACAGGTATCGCTACAATTTGTAGTTTAAGCATAGATGGATTATTAATAAAGAACGGAATTAAATCCACTCCTAAATATGGTGGATTATTAGAATTGACAGAACCGCCATTATTTATTGATCTGATTTCATACAACGGTTCATCAATAGATCCGCACAAAATATTTATTGCAAAGGATATGACATCAATAACTAAAAATAACGGACCAAAAAGGTTACTTGCAAGTATTAAAGAAATACCATATGTATCAAGGGACCACAGTGTTAATTTATTAGATAAATTATCAAAAATAGACTTCCCAATATATAAAATAGGCAAACCAAGAGAATTAACTTATAATGCAAAAGCAGATAATTATAACTTCGGTATCGTAACAGGCAGCGGTCTTAATACAATAGCAGCCATACAAGAAAATAATATCAATATTGAAGTAAAAGCAGCCACAAAATTAATACCGTTTGAAAATATGGATAGACTGTAGATTATACTACAGTTACTTCCACAATTTCACCATCATCCTGAGGTTTGTGTTTAAATTCAATTAAATCCTCTTTAATCTCCAACATATCTATTTCAATTGTAGGATCAAGATGAGTTTCGTCAAGAGACATTAACATCTTAAAGCCCGGTTTTCCAAAATATTCTGAAAAATCCATGTTTAGGATTTCTCCTTCTGCAAAAATCCTATTATATGAAATTTCAAGGTTATCATGGATTTTAACATTTTCTTTCAAGTAAGTTACAGCTTCATCTACAGATAATGACAATTGTTTCATAGAATTCACCTCTTACTTTCAACTATGTTTTTTCACATATAAATATTTGTTCGTAAACATTGAAACAAAATAAAAAATTAATAAAAAAAAGAGTTATTTTAGAAATCAATTTCGATAATAACTTCTTTATCTTCAGTAATGTGATTCATTTCAAGTAAATCATCATAAATTTCATTAAAATCAATTTCAACAGCTTGGTTTAAGATTTCACCATTTAACTGTAAGTTAACTCTAACTCCTTCGCCGGTTACTTCATCTTCTTCAAGAACACTTAAAACTTCACCAGGAGCAAAAATACGATTGTAAGAAATTTCCAAAGTATCTCCTACATTAACATTATTTCTAACATATTCGATTGCTTCGTCAACAGTCATCACAAGTTCTTCCGCCATATTAATCACTTAATCTAAAAAAATAAAAAAAAGAGAGAAAGGAATTATAAATTCCTGTATTCTCTGATTGATGTATATTCGTCGTCTAATTCTCCGTAAGAGGATAATTTTTCTTTGTTTGCTTCAGCATCTAAGTATAAATTACCTTTACCGTTAAGACCAATATCACCAGTATATTTAATATATTTACCTGGGAATACAACACCACTGTCTTCAGGGTCTTCTACAACACCTTCAATGACGAATCCTTCAAGTAATCTTCCTAAGAATCCGTGAATAACAATAGTACCGTTTTTCATTTGTCCACCAGGCCAACGGTTTACATCACCGTCAATTTCAATAATACCTTTGGTCATGTGAATACCGGCTAAAATATCACAGTTACCTTTAACGTGGATTTTACCACCAGTTAAACATTCACCACATTGTTTACCAGCGTTACCGCCAACAACAATTTCTCCACCAGTCATACCTCTCCATTCACCAATGTAAGAAGCACCAGTAAATTCTTTGGTGTTACCTGTGATTTCTAGGTATCCGCCTGACATTTCTCTTCCAGCGTGAGCTGCTGCATCACCATTAACGAGAATGGATCCACCACTCATTTCAGCACCGACGTGAAGGTCAACACTACTGTTACAGACAATGTCACCAGCACTCATTTTACTACCAATGTATTTAACTCTGTTTAAGTCCCCGTTGAGAATCATTTTAACTTCGCCAGGTCCTTCAGCTTCACCTTCAACAGTAATGTCGAAGAAGTCAGTGATAGGGAATCTGGAGTTTCCAATAGGAACTTCATATTTTGCGAAATCAGCTTCAGTCCAGGAATAAATTTCATCCGGAATTAATTCATCGAATTCTAAAGCGATTGAAGAAGTTTTTATTTGATCAAATGTAATTGTTTTCAAACTAAACACCCCATTTATTTTTCAACATCTACTCTAATTGGGTTAGATACATAGTGGTCGTGTACTGGATAGTTTTCCCATTTTACTGAGTAATATTGGGTGAAGAACGGCATGATATCGTTGATAACTTTTTGTTCTTGTGCTTCGTATCCTTTTACGTTAACCCAAATGTTTTGACTTTCTTTAACTTTAACAATTTCTTTGTCTTTCACTAAGATTTGACCGTCTTTAATAGTGTAGTCAGCAACATTGAAACCTTTTTCGATTTCAGCATATTGTCTGGATGGGTCAATATCATTAGGATTTATGTCATATACTGCAATATCTGCTCTGTAACCAGGGGTGAGTTGACCTCTGTCTTCAAATCCGTAGATTCTAGCAGGAGCAGCTCTTGAGATAACAGCAATATCGTAGAAATCGTATTCTCTGTCGAGAGTAGGTAAAGTTGTTCTTTTTTCTACCCATTTGTGGACTTCTCTGTTTTCAATCATTTCAGTTCTTCTTTGGTTACTCATTAACCAAGAGATGATTCTAGGATATCTGGTGAAAGGTCCAGCGTTAGGGTGGTCAGTGGTTAAACATACTTTCCATGGGTCGTCTATGTGTAAGAACAATTCAAGACCGATAGCCCATTGTAAAGAGTTAACAGGGCTTTTACCTGAGTAAATACATGGAATAATACCTGCTGCAGTTTCACATTCAATATCTTTGTTGGTCCATTTTAAACCAGATAATTTGAATAAGTCGTATTCCATAGGAGCGTCTGCAGTCATGGTAGTAGTTTCATCTAAAGTTACTTGACCTACGTCACAGGTAATGTGATCGTTTTTGTTAATGTATTTTGCAATTTCTTCTGCACCTGATGCAGCATCTCTCCAACTGTTACCAGTGTATGCGTGGAATTGGAGGTGGCATAAGTGCATAACTTGATCCCTAATAGTTGCTTTGGAACTTTGTTTAATGTTTTTAACAGCATCCATAGTTTCAATGGTTGTTGGAACATTTCCAGGGTGTCCTAAGTCGTTAGGGTGTATGTGTATAGAGTGAGGTAAGTTTAAGTATTCGTTAGCTTTTGCTAAAGCCTGAATAACTTCTTTGGAAGTTACATCGAAGTATGGTGCTTTATCATTTACACCATGTACGTTCATACCCCATCCCCATGCTTCACTTCCACAAGGGTTTACGATTTTAATTCCGTAACCTTTTGAGATTTTTAACCATGCAGAAATAAATGCGGATAAGTCTTCAATATTATTATCTTTTGCATATTCCATTACGAACCAGTTGTTACCGAATAACGGCATAGCTGGAATGTCGACCATTGGAATAGTTGCAATTTCTTCGTGAGTGTGTTTTGCTTCAAGAGGAGGCATAGCTGCTTCTACAACAGTACCGTAACCTAATCTTGAGTATCTGTAACCGGTTGCAGGACAACTTGGGATAGAGAAACCAGATTCAGATCTTAATACTTTGGTTTTTTGAGTAACACCTCTTCTGGAATCTTCAGGTCTGTATAATCTTCCAACTACTAATTTTGGACCTGCAACGTGAGCGTGAGGGTCAACACCTGCTGGCATGACTATTTTATCGGTAACATCTAAGACTTTTGCATCGGTGGAAACATCGTCAACGATGATGCCGTCTTTAAACATGACGTCTTTTTTCTCCCCGTTAATTTCATTAGCTGGGTCGTAGACTATACCGTTTTTAAGAATATATTCCATTATATCACCTTTAGAGTGCGTTTGGATTTGGCACATATTTTGGAGCTGTGTTTGGCTCTTCTCTGAGTTTCATTACTCTTTCTTTCAATTCACGGACAATCCATTCGTCATCACGACAGGTTTCTGGTTTGTCGATAGCTTTTTTCATGTAAATAGGAACTCCATCCATACGATAACTGGTACCAGCACATTCTACACCAATGAATGAACCTGGTAATACAACATCAGCTAGTTCAGTTGATGGACCCCAGTGGATATCGATTTGAATAACAGGAATGTTAGCTAAGTGTTGGTTTGCTCCGTTAGGGAAGTGAGCACCAGGGTCAGCTGCAATAACCATGAAACAATCTGGTTCTTTTCTTACTAACAAATCGATAGTGTTGGTTTCACCCATCATATATCTTGGGTATCCTCTACAGTAGTCAACACCGAAAGCGAATCCACATTCGAATGCCATGAAAATGTTGAAACCGTTTACGTTAAAGTGTCCTCTCATTGGAGTAAGACCCCATTTAGAGAATCTGTTTAAGTCTTGTACCATTTTAATAGCAATATCAATGTTTCTTTGTTTGGATAAAGTGTGAGTTAAACCAAGACCGAAGAATAAAACACCGAATTCAGCATTTTTCATTTCTTCAGCTAATTCGTAAATATCTTCTTTAGGAATTCCAGAAATTACATCTTGGTATAATTCTTTTCCTCTTAATACAGCTCTGATAGCGTTATAGAAACCGTAGTCCCCATTTTGTTCAAATCCAATCCATTTGTCAGAACATTTTGCAGTGTCTGAGAATTTTGGATCCATGGTAATAACAGTTCTGTCGAATCTTCCTCTTTGTCTGAAGTATCCACGACAGAATACAGCATATCTTGCCATGTGTCTTGGGTGAGAGTTCATTGCGTTACTTCCAGAGTATGCGATAACGTCAGCTCTGTTTTGTACTTCTCCTAAAGTTTGGATAGGGTAACCTGCGTTTTGTACAGCTTGTAAGGAAGGACCGTGACAAATGGTTGCTTGGTTATCTAATACTGCACCAATATATTCACCTAAAGCTACTCCTTCTTTCATAGTTTCGGTAGAAGTTTCAGACCAACCATAAAATACAGGTCTAATTGAGTTTGCAATGTATTCAGCAGCTTTATCTAAAGCAGTATCCCAATCTACTTCCATGAGTTCTCCGTTTTCATCCCTAATCATTGGAACAATTAATCTTTGGTCCATATCTTCCATGATTTTACTTGCACCAAGTCTGCATGCGTGTCTTACAGCAACTACATGACCATTTTTAACTAAGTAGTCTAAATCGTCACAGTTACAACCACAAAATGCACAGGTACAGTTTTCTACAATGTAATCGTAATCAGTTACAGGTGGTTCATAAGTCATGATCAATCAACTCCTCCCATTTACGTCCTTTGTAAACTGGTAGTTCACCTAATGAATCCATGTTTTCAACAGTGTCATCATCAGTTTCATCAACATATTTTTTGTATACCCATCTCATTAAATCTGCCATGAGTAATACTTTTCTGTCTGTTTTTTCAACAGTACATCTAATACCTTTGTAAGTAGGGTCAGAACAGCAGTAAGTATCGTGACTTACAATAGTGTTAGCCCAAGGTCCTTTACAAATAAATACAGTACCTTCGTGAGGTGCGTCTCTTGATACTGCACAGTTTACTACAACTTCACCAAAATCAGTTTTTACTAAAACAGTATCCCAATTATTTACACCTAATTTAGCCATGTCCCTAGGGTCCATGTAACAAGTTCCAGAAGCGTTTTTATATTCTTCTTTTAAAGTGGATCCTCTTTTCTTACATGCACCTTGGTAGATGTCTGAACCGGTATTTAACATACATTTAAGAACATCAGTAGTTCCTTCCCCTGTAATTTTTACATCAGGTACAACAGGTTTTTCTAAATAAGTATTAGCATAATGCATATTATTTCCCCCTTATTCTAACCATATAGCGTTTACTGGGCAAAACATTTGACAAGTTCCACATAATTCACATTTATCTGGACTGAAAAGTTTAATAAACCCATTTTCTACCATGATAACTACTTCTTCAGTTTTTGCACCACTACCACCAGCATTTTCTGGACTGATAGCTGCATTAACAGGACAAGCAATTACACAAATTCCGCATCCTAAACAATTATCTTGATTTACTTTAAGTTCCATCAAATCACCTAGTCTTTAATTGCATTTAAAGCATCTGTCCAAGTTGCTGAATTTGTTGGAGTGTGATCAACATCAGTTCTTTTTACAGTAATTGCACCGTTAGGACATGCTTTAGCACATGCTTTACATTTAATACAGTAATCAGGTTGTGCAACAATGTAATCTAATCTTGAACCTGGACCAGTTGAAACTGGGAATGCTAATGCATTACATTTACAAATATCTACACAAGCACCACATGCTTGACATTTATCTTGGTCGACTTCAATTGTACCTTCAAATGGTTTTTTAGCTTTTGCTGCATCAGTTGGGCAGACTCCTTCACACCATCCACAGTAAACACAGAGTTCACTATCAATGACGGAGTTACCTTTAACAACAGCTTTTGAAGGGTCAATATCGTATTCACCGTAGGAACAAAGTCTACATAATGCTTTAATAGCGTTAGTAGGACATGCTTTTTTACATACTAAACAGTAAACACATTTGGAAGTATCAACTTCGATAGATTCCCTACCAGTTTCTTTGTCAACAACGATTGCTTCTGCAGGACATAATTCTTCACAAATACCACAGTAAATACAATCATCATCACTAATTTCTATTTCACCAGTTACTAAATCAGCACGGTCTGGTAATGTTCTGTCAATTACAATAGCATCACGTGGGCATGCAACTTCACATTTTTTACAATAGATACATTCATCGTCATCAATTTCGGAAAATGCATTGTAGTGAGGATAAGCATCAATTTCACTGATTGGTACTCCATCAATGGTTAATACTAATGCGTCAACAGGACATAATCCGCTACACATACCACATAATACACATTTGTCTTCATTAATACTAACTCTTTGAACATCAAATTCGTCACGAATGTTTTGTGCGATTTTTTCGTGACCACTGAAGTAGACTTTATTGGATACTCGAGCACGAGAATCAATAGCAATCTCATTCAATGTAATTGCGCCAACAGGACAAGTAGACTCACAAATTCCACATCCAATACAGACATGATCTTTGAAAGATAAATTTCTTACTTCCTCCGCTGATCTTGTAATGTCAAAGTTATTGTCATTAACTTCTTTCAAATTTCTTATCATTATTAAATCTCCAAAATTTTAATTGAATCAGTTGGGCACTCATCTTTACATAGCTGACAACCACAACATAGTACGGAGTTTGTATGTGCTGTTAATGATTCTAACTTAATAGCTTTCATAGAACACACATTTACACATAAGCCGCAACCAATACAGGAATCTTCAATAATTGCTTCATAGTTTTTCTCTCGGCAAATATTCACAATTTTTCGACTCTGTTCTGGTTCATCAAATAGCGCGTTGGTCATTATTAAAAAATCCCTGGGAGATAGTTCAGTGATAGTTCTTGCAACATCGATTGAATTCCAGGATAAGTTCCTGCCGTTCAAATAATGTGATACAGTGGATCTATCAATTCCTAACTCATCAGCAATTGCCTGGTGACTTTCACCGGCTTCTTTTAATTTAACCGCTGCTAGATATTTCAAACCAGATGCAATATGCTTGGGCATTTGAACCACCATGTGTAATGATTACACATATGTTAATCTATATAAATATATTTGCCTACTAGAATTAAGTCAAAAGCCTTATATATTACTGTGGGAATACTACACTTTTTTAAAATCAAAAATTGATTAAAATTAATAAAAAATATAAAATTAAATTAAAAAGTATTATTTTGAAAAAATACTATTAAAATAAAAGTTATATTTAAAATAAAATATTTTAAATAATTTAATTATAGTAATTTTCTAATTTTTCATGAAAAAATGTAATACTTTAGGTGAGCCAAAGTATTACAAAAATGCAAAAAATAGGCTAAATTTTTTAGGTTAACCTAAAATGTGTAGTAACTACACATATTAAGATATTAATAATTTAAAAAATATATTATTAGTATATTGAAAGGGGAATAAACAATGAAAATTGTATCAATTGTGGGGAGAAAAAATACTGGCAAAACATCACTAACTGTAAAAGTTATTGAAGAACTTACAAAAAGAGGTTATAACGTAGCTTCCATAAAACATTCACACCACACAATGGAAATGGACAGAGAAAATACAGACACCTGGAAGCATAAAAATGCGGGTTCAACTGTGGTTGTAGGTATTGGGTCAACAACATTTTTTAATATAAAACAGAAGATGGATTTAAACAGATTACTCTATCTTATTAAACATTTTGATGATGTTGATTTTGTAGTAATTGAAGGATTTAAAAGTTATAATTATCCTAAAATAGCTACTTCAAGTGATGTTGTTGATAAATATACAATAAAACAAGTGGATTCATTTACAATTACCGAACAAGGCGTTAGTGACTTGACAGACCTGATCGAGGAGAAAAGTCATGATATCGTTGATACATTATTCAAGAAAAATTGCGGATACAATAACGGTGAATCAATTGCAAAAGAAATCCGCGAAGGCAATATCAAAACTGAAGATTTGGATTATGTATCAAGTTATTTATCAATTGATGACAAGGTAATTGGATTAAATCGATTTGTAAGTGATTATTTTAAACAAACCATACTTGGAATCATTAATACATTAAATATTAATGATTATGGTGTTGAAGATGTAGAAAAAATTGAGTTATTGATTGATAACGAAGACCCTTACAGGAAAAGCATTGAAAATAAGGGTAAAATATTCATTAACCAAAAACCTTTAGATGTCAATCAGTTTGTAATAGATATTATCTCAAATTCCATTAAAGGTATTGTTAATTCCCTTAAAACTGAAGAAAATGCAGAAAAAATAACTGTGGAAATTAAAGGTATTGAAAATAATGAACTTTATAATGCTGATATTGACTTAAAAATTAATGATAAATTACTAAAAATCAATAAATTCACATGCGGAATAATAAAAGAAAGCATTTTTGCAATGATAAATACCTTAAAAATTGATGAAGAAATCAGTGAAATAAAAATTGAAGTGGAAGCATAATTATGAGCGAAAGAGTAGTAAAAGACAATTTTGACAGGCCTATACTATCATTAAGGATTACATTAACTAACAGATGTAATGTTAACTGTATTTATTGCCACCACGATGGTATGAGATCATCCAAAAATGAGATGACCGCAGATGAAATTTATAAAATCTGCCAGATTGCAAAAAGAATTGGTGTTAGAAAAATAAGAATTTCCGGTGGAGAACCATTAATAAGAAAAGATATTGTTGAAGTAATAGAAAAAATAAACAGTATTGGTTTTAAAGATATATCAATTACAACTAACGGAATATTGCTTGAAAAATACGCCCAGGATTTAAAAGATGCTGGTTTAGATAGGGTTAATGTTAGCCTAGATACACTGAATCCCCAAACCTACGAGTTCATTACAAAAAAAGATTATCTCGAAGCAGCCAAAAAAGGAATCCTGAAAAGTGTTGAAGTTGGCCTTTATCCAGTCAAAATCAACATGGTCATTATGAAGGATATTAATGAACATGAAATTAAAGACATGTTTAAGTTTTGTAGAGATAATGATATGGTACTTCAATTAATAGAGCTTATTGAAAGTGAAAACTGTGATGACGATAAATTCACAGCAGAATACCATTATAAACTAGATATGGTTGAAGAAAGGTTAGCTGATATGGCTGATGATGTTAGAGAACGTGAATTTATGCAGGGTCGTCGAAAATATTACATTAACGGTGGAGAAATCGAGGTAGTCAAACCTGTTGATAACTCTAAATTTTGCGCAAATTGTACCAGATTAAGAGTAACACCCGATGGGAAAATCAAACCGTGTTTGCTTAGAAACGATAATCTTGTAGACATCATTACAGACATTAGAAATAATGCAAGTGATGATGAACTGGAAGATATATTTTTAAGAGGTATTGACAAACGTGAACCGTTCAATACTGATTAAAAATTCTTTTTTTGATATATGATAAAAAAAAATAGTTAAAAAAAAGAAAGAAAGTGACTTTTTTTAAAAAAAAAGAAAAAGATAAATAAAGCAAAATGCTTTATCTATAATTTTTTAGCTTTTGAAATGTGTTCGGTGAATGGGATTCTGTCATCAGAGTCGAATCCTGGGATGTATCCGTAAACATCTCTTACTTTGTTGTTTACAGTACTCCATACTTTGGCTACAGGGATTTCACAAGGACATACATCACTACATTGACCACAGTTGGTACATGCATCAACCATGTGTACCATACGAGTTAAGTGGAAGAATGGTGCTGCAGGAGTGTATCCACCAGGTACCCATTCAGGACCTTCAGCTTCAAGACAGCAGTCTTCACAGAAACATAATGGACATGCTTCACGGCAACCGTAACATTTCATACATTTGGAGAATTCTTCATCGTACATGTGGAATACATCGATGATATCTCCAGTAGTACCAGCATAATCTACATCTTTCTTAGCGTTAGCAGCTTTGAGCATGAAGTTGTTAATGTTTTCTCTGATTTTGATTCCTTTTTCAATAGGTTCTTCAACTTCGATTAAACCTGCATCAATAACATCAGCTAAAATTTCAGAACCTTTGTCAGTGAAAACTTCTACGAAAGTAGCTTTACCTGCTAAAGGACCAATAACTCCCCAGTTACCTAATGCAAGATCTGCATTGGATGGGATTTTTAAGTTACATCTTTGACAGTTTTCTCTTCTACCCATACCGTCTTCTTCTAAGTCTTCGATACCGAAACCTTTTTCTTCACCGTCAGCAGTTTCCATGATGAGTTTACCTTTAGAGATTTCTTCTTTAACAACATCTTTAGGATCTAATTCGTAAACATCTTCAATCATTTTCATGGTTGGTACAGGTGGTAAAGTTCCTCCACAGTTTACACCAATCATGATGACGTTTTCGCCTATGATTTTGCCTCTTTTGATTAATTCTCTAATGGTCATTGCGTCACATGGTTTACATGAGACTGCAATTTTCATGTCTCTGCATCCGTCTAAGTATTTGTATACGAATTTTGCTAAGTTTAAAGTACCACAGTGAATTGAACCAGCGGTTTTAATAATGTCTTCAGGTTCGGTTACTAAGCATGGTACTGCGTCGTATAAATCGTGACCTTCTTCTACGCCAACAACTGCATCAACAGCTCCACTTTCTAATAAGTGTTTCATGATAGTAGTTACAACTCCACCATATTCACCTTTGGATTTGATGTCTTCGTTAGCAGAGTAAGCATAATACATTTTTTCAATATTTGCGCTCATTTAAATCTACTCCTTGTTTATTTACCTACTTTTACAGTGGTAGTTGACATGTTTTCTGCTTTAATTTCAGTGTCAGTACCATCTTTGTAGACTTCGCCTTTCATTTCTAATTTTTCAGGGAGTTTATCAACTTCAATAGCACAAGCTTTCAATTCAACCATTTTAGATTTAGGGTCGAAAGAATCGGAGTTAGTTAATACGTTAGCAGCACATTCAACAAAGTGCATTGGGATGTTTACAATTCCTTCTCTAATATCATCAGTTACACGAGCAGGAATAGCAATTTCTCCTCTTCTTGAGAATGCTCTTACTACTTCACCATTAATAATTCCTCTTGCTTCTGCATCTTTAGTGTTAATTTCGATGAATCCAGTTTTAACTTCGTTAGATAAAGTTTCACATCTTCTGGTCATAGCAGCGTGGTAGTGGAACAATATTCTAGTAGTAGTTAATAATAATGGATATTCGTCATCTACAGTTTCAACTGGTCCTTTGTGTTCTAATGCTTGGAAGACACCTAAACCATCAGGGTGTGCAAATTTCTCTTTGTGCATTAATGGTTGACATGGGTCGTCTTCAGATGGGCAAGGCCAGTGAAGTGCTTCAGGAGTGTCTAATCTTTCACGGTTCATACCTGCCATGATTGGAGCACATTCTCTGATTTCTTCAAAGATGTCTTGAGCAGATTCGTAATGGAATAATTCTCTTGGAACACCCATTCTAACTGCAATTTCTTCCATAATTTTCCAGTCTAACCATGCGCCTTCAGGAGGTTCTTGTGCTTTGTGTAAGCATTGAACTCTTCTTTCACCACTGGTGAATGTACCTTCTTGTTCACCCCAACCTGCTGCAGGTAAAACAACATCAGCACATTGTGCAGTATCAGTTAAGAAACATTCTTGTACAACTAACATTTCTAAGTTTTCAAGTGCTTCTTTAGTGTGTTGTACATCTGCATCAGAGAGAACTGGGTCTTCCCCATGGATGTATAATACTTTTAAGTCACCAGCGTGAGCTGCATTCATCATTTCAACTAAAGTTAAACCAGGAGTGGTTGGTAAGTTTACTTCGTATCCGTATCCACTGTAGTAGTCATTGAACCATGCAGTAGTTTCTGGGTCTTTAACTTTTCTGTATCCTACGTAATCAGAAGGTAATGCACCCATATCACAAGCACCTTGTACGTTGTTTTGTCCTCTTAATGGGTTTACACCAGCACCTTGTTTACCGATGTTACCGGTTAACATTGCTAAGTTAGCAGTGGACATAACGTTGTCTGCACCGTGGGAGTGTTCGGTAATACCTAATGAGTATACAATAGCTGCTTTGTCAGCAGATGCATATTCAACAGCTAAGTGTTCAATAACTTCAGGTTTAATACCAGTAATTTCAGAAGCCATATCTAAGTCGTATTTTTGTACAACTTCTTTCATTTCTTCGTAACCTTTGGTTCTGTTTGCAATGAATTCGTCATCTTGTAATCCTTTGTCGATGATAACTTTAATCATTGCGTTCATTAAAGCTACGTCAGTACCAGTTTCAAATTGCACATATTCATCTGCGATTTTTGCAGTAGGAGTGAATCTTGGGTCTAATACAACTAATTTAGCACCGTTTTGTTTTGCTTGAATCATTTTACGTCCAAACAATGGGTGAGCTTCCATGTTGTTTGATCCAATACAGAATATATAATCTGCTTCTTTAATACTGTCGAAACCGTTTGTCATAGCACCGGATCCGAAAGTAGTTGCTAAACCAGCTACAGTAGGTCCGTGACAAATACGTGCACAGTGGTCTACGTTTTGAGTACCACAAGCTACTCTTGCTAATTTTTGAGTAATGTAAATGTTTTCGTTAGGTGAACGAGCACATGCATAAAATCCAACTTTATTTGGATCTTCATCAGATACTTCTTTGAGTTTGTTAGCAACTAAATCTAATGCTTCATCCCAAGAAGCTTCTCTGAATTCTCCATTTTCTTTGATTAATGGAGTAGTTAATCTGTCTTCTCTGTTAATGAATTGGTATCCAAAGTTACCTTTTGGACATACTTTACCTTCATTTACAGGATGTCTTTTGTAAGGTTCAACCCCAATGATTTTGCCGTCTTTAACTACGAAATTAATACCACAACCGGTACCACAGTATGGGCAAATAGATGGGACATATTTAATCTCAACCATTTTATAATCTCCAAAATTTTATTATATCTAATAAAAAAATTTTTTAAGAAGCAGATAATGCTTCTTAAATTTATGTTTTCACACTTATTCTTTAAGATAAGTGTACCAGTATATACAAGCTACGAATATAGCTCCACCAACTATATTTCCTAAAGTTACAGGAATTAAGTTGTTTACAATCATTGTAGACCAATTTACACCTTGAGCACCTAAGAACATACCTAATGGTATGAAGAACATGTTTGCAACACTGTGCTCAAATCCGATGGTAACGAAAGCCATAATTGGGAACCAAATACCAACGATTTTACCGATGATATCATCAGATGCATTAGCTAACCATACAGCTAAACATACTAACCAGTTACAACCAATACCACGAATAAATGCTACATCCCACGCCAGTTTTACTTTAGCGGCTGCAACAGAAGTCGCTTTGGTTGCGAATGCTGAATCAGCTGGGAAAAGACCGCCCATATAAGCGAGTACAAATGCAACGAATAATGCACCAACAAAGTTGAATACCCAACTTAATACCCAGTTTTTAGCGAGTCCTCCGACAGATGCGGATCCGTCTAATACACCGAGGGTCATGAACATTACGTTTCCGGTAAATAATTCAGAACCTGCGAGTACTACAATAATCAAACCTACAGGGAACACTGCACCAAATACGAATTTTTCTAAACCTACAGGTGCACCTGCAGCTAACATTCCTGCACTAGCGATTTCAGCTAGTAATCCTCCGAATGCGATATAAGCTCCTGCTAAAAAGGAGAGTAAAATCACATTTACAATATTTGCTGAGTTTTTAGCTCCAGCAGTTGCAGATATTGCTTTTGCAGTATCTACTGGACTTTTAAAAGATGAACTCATAATCTCAACCTCTTTTTTATCCCCTTATAAATTAATTTATAGTATAATACAAGAATCTCCCAAATAGTTAATCCATTGTATTATGATAATATATATTACACTTCATATAATAAAAAGGCTTTGTAGTTGAAGCCTAAAAGAAATATTTAAATAATATTAAATAAATAAATAAAATGTTAATGATAAATCATGATAGAATTATATTCACATCGCTATTTTTTTCAATTTTTTAGGAATATCAAAATATTAACTAGCCAAAAATAATTATAATAAATTTTTAAATGACTAATAATAAAATAAATAGTTTTTATCAATACAAACTGTTTTATGAAAATAAAACAATTTTTTTATTTATTATACTTTTTCGTTTTTACAAAGTATTTTCAATTCAATATATAATTATATATTAATCTATTTAATTACTTCATAATATGCACCTTCAACACAAGGTTTACAAACAGGTTTACCGTCAAGCATTAAATGATGATTATCAGTTACTTTATCCCCACAAATAGAACAGATTTCACTAACATGAGGCTTGCCGGGCATTTGTGCTTGCGTTAATTTGACTTTGACTTTTTGTACCTCAAACAATTCTTCGGGAGGTGTGGTTTTGAATCTTTCAATCATCTCATCGCGAGTCTCTTTTTTCTTATCTTTTTTATTGGCGTCAATATCAACAATTCTTAAAGCTTCATCAGTATCCATATTATAAAATGTTGCAGCAAATTTTCCATAATATGCCTGTTTGAGAGATCGTTTCCCCATAGAACACCTAGTAACAGCCTGAACAGCATCAGCCATACATCTGTCAATTTCTAATATAACAATTAAATTTTTATGGCGAGTATTCAATTCCATTCCCATTAGTTCTAAACCATACATTGCAAGTTTAGTACCAATAGCTATTCCTCCACATATTTCACCATGAAAATCCCCTGCAATTTTTAACTGTTCTTCATAATCTTTTTGATTCATTGAATATCCCCTTTCAGATTTTTTACTAAATATTTTTATTGAAAATAATTTTTAAATCCAACACTTTCTATTGAATATATATAACTAAAAATTAATAAATATCAGGTATGAAAATAGAAAAAATTGATGCAATATCTTATAAGAACAATGAAGCAAAAGAAGTTACAGAAAATGTTGTTCAAGATGAAACTATAACATTGACCATTAATAAAGACATAAGTCGCAGTTTATCCGCTATTGAAGATTCACTAAAAGAATTTGCAGTAGGATATATGTTCAATGAAAATATGGTTGATTCAATGGATGCTATTAAAGACATTAAAATAGAAGGAAATCAGATTTATGCTGAAATTGATGATACTTTACTTAAAACAAATGAAACAGTTTTATGCTCAGACTCTGCAGGAGGATGGAGAAGTAAAATTAAAACCGTAAAAGAAGTTAAATCCAATTTTCAAGTATCAGTTCATGAATTAATTGACAGAATCGAAGAACTGAAAGACAATGCTGAAATTTGGCAGGCTACCGGCGGAACTCATGTTGCAGGAATAGTTTATGACGGCCAATTTGTTGTTAAAGAAGATGTCAGTCGTCATGTTGCAGTTGATAAGGTAATCGGGTATGGATTATTGCATGATTTTGATTTATCAAATTCCTATGTAATCTATAGTGGTAGGATGCCTGCAGACATGGTTATTAAAATGACTCGTGCCGGTGTTCCAATTTTGGCATCAAATGCCGCTCCTGCAAATTCAGGTTATAATATAGCAAAAAAAGGAAATGTCACACTAGTCGGATTTTTACGTGGTGAAAGGTGTAATATTTATAATAATCAAAATAGAGTAATTTTTGATTGAATTACTCTAAAACAGTGTGTCTTGCTTTTAAATCACTTTCTGTTTGATGCATCTTTTCCATTAATTCAGATACAATTGCATCCAAAAACACAAGAGTAGTTAACTCAAAAGCTGTTCCCAATGGAGTCAAAGAAGTATAATTTCCATAAATTTGACGTTTCATATAATTTTCATCATCAACTTCTTGCATAGGCCTTCCTTTAACTAAAAGACAACAGTCAGCCAATTTACCTAAAGTGGATTCAGGGTAAGAAGTAACAGCTAATACTTTAGAACCCCTATTTTTCGCAATTTTAGCTGCAGATACAATAGTATTGGTTTCACCAGATCCAGAAATGGCAATTATACAATCATTTCCATTAATAGCCGGAGAAATTGTTTCTCCAACAACATATGCACTTACTCCCAAATGCATTAATCTCATTGCAAAAGCTTTTGCAGCAAGTCCTGACCTTCCGGCTCCAGTTACAAAAACATTTTCTGCTTCGATAATTATATCTTCAAATCTTTCAACATCTTTTTCAACCAAAAATTCTTCAGCACTGACAATATTTCCTATAATAGCTTTAATAGAGCTTTTCATTAATTCCATTATATCATTCCTAAAAACACTATTTAAATATATGATAAAAACTTTAATATATAATTAATTATGAAACTGGAAAGTAAAGGTTTAATTAGTTTGGAAATAAATGGTGAAATTTATGGATATAAATTATACCAAAGTTTAGAATCCTTAAATAGAACACATTCTCAAAGAAAATCTGCTAAAGAGTTAAATATTTCACACACTGTTTTTAATAGAAGAATACTTAAAGCTGAAGAAAAATTAGGAATTAAATTAACTGAAAAGAAAGGAAATGGCAGCAGTCTTACAAATGATGGGGTGAGACTTTTAGAAGAATACAGAAAATATCTAATTCAAATAGCAGAACCGGATAATATCAACATTGCCGGAGGCCATATCAGTTCCAGCCTTTTGGAAAGTATTGATTTACCATTCAATATTAATGTTTATAGCAGCAGTGATGAAGATGCTTTTAAATTAGCCAGACGAGGTGTTGTCGATTTACTGACATTGGATGATCCTTTAATTGCCTATGAAAGAGACATAAACTTTATTCCAATAGCTTATGATTATCTTGTTTTGATTTCAAGCCCTAATTCACCAGAAATTAAGAGTATAAAAGATTTAGACAACTTAGATTTTGTTAAAGTTGGTGGTTCTGCCCAAAGACTTGCCTGGAACAGCCTTGAACATTATGATTTAAAATATAATATTAAATATGAAGTTAATTCGCAATTTGATGCTTTTAAATTAGTTAAAAATTCCAAAAATTTGCATAGTTTTTTAAATGCTAGTTATTTTAATGGAAACGAAATATTGAAGTTTGATACCAGACATGTCATTAGTTTGGTTAAAGTTAACGATGATGATCCGAAAACAGATGATTTTATAAATTATTTATTAAGTAAAGGCCAAAAAGACATTAAAAATCAAGGTTTTATACCTATGGAATAATAGATTTGATATTTTCAAGTGTGTCAAACAAATAATATCTAGTTTTAAATGATTTTGATGATGAATGAGTTTTTGAACCCATTCACCATATATTAGATATTTATATTAAGTTAAATGAATACTATCTGCGAAAATATTAGCCCGATACCATGACAAGCTCACCAGTATTAGGATCCTCATATACCTTTCCAACTTCATTGAATCCGCTGTCTTCCATTCCGCTAGCATTAGAAAAAGTCTGATTAAAAGTATCTGCAGTAGATACATCTTTAGTATTCGGAGAATTTGAAATTAATTCTGGATTTGCAGACAAAGCCATTATTGCAAATATTAAAAATCCTAAAGCTAAAACTAACATAGCATCTGAAAGATTACTGATTCCAGACATAGGGTCATCATCAATAGATTCGCTCATTCTACGTCTTTTTCTAAGCATTATTATCACCAGAATTACTTAAAGATTCAAGTTCAACTTCAGCCAATGTTTCAACATCAATTAAATCAGATTCATACCACTGTTTTTTAAATTTAGAAATTAAATATCCTAAACCACCAACAGCAAGCCCGGTAACAGTAGTATCGAATGCAATAGTCAACGATTCAGCAAGAGTAGTTATGTCCCCACTACCTAATGCAGCAAGTCCCGGCCCCAATGGAATTAAAGTTCCTAAAAGACCTAAAATAGGACCTAATTTAACAAGTATATCTGTTTTATTTGTGTTTTTTATCAATCTTGTTTCTTCACTTGAAATCAATTCACTAGCTAATGCTTTTCTAGCATTAATGCCAATATCATAATTTTTTGAGATTTTAACAAGAACATTTTTTTGCCAATCAAATAAACCACTTTTATTTACATATTCCTCAATTTCTGATGGGGAATCAGCAAATGAAATATCACGAATTAACTTTTCAAATTCATCCGGTTCAATAGGTTTTCGTGAAATTCTTTCATTAATAAACCCACCAAGACATAAAATAACTAAAACAACAAAAATTATTAATAAAATTACAACAGGAGTTAATAAACTCTCAGAAATTATATGAATCAATGAAGTTAAAGTTTCTGTACCTTGAATTATCATAAATTACCTCTTTTATCATCCAAATAAAATCCAATAACAAAGACAAATATAATTCCTATAATTACATAGATTAACTGAAATGTTGGAGTTAATATTAAAAATGAAGAAAACATTTTATAATTTAATTGAACAACAGAATTATTAGTTAAACCAAAAATAAAGATTAAAATCCCCATTAATGACATATATTCACCAATAATTACATTATATGGGCGTCTAGCATACATTAACAATTTGGATGATTGGAATGAAATAATCATCGCAATTACTGAAACAAAAAATAATAAAAGATAATTAAATAATGAACATTCACCCAATTGGGATGAAAATAACATTGAAACCGCATAATATGTAATTATAATAGCAAAAAGTGAAATCTTCAATTCCTGTTTTTTCAAATAAACAAATAATGTAATAAAAATAATTATAGAAACTAAAATAAAAATATATGATAAATAATCTAATAAATTAATTGTTAATTGACTTGAAATATAGATTATAACGAACAATATTATTCCCATGACTAAAGATATTAAAGTACTTTTTTTATTATTAAATTTAAAATTACCAAAGAAAAGACCAATATTAGCCGAAAATAACATTATAATTATTAATAAATATCTAAAAATCAAATCTGACATAATAATAACTCATTAAATTATCATATAATCTAAATGTATAGCAATATAAATATATAAACATATCGTTAACTAAAAAAAAAGAAAAAAAGAATATGAAATTATTCATTTCTTTTATTTAACATGTATCTAACATCATCCCTATAATATCCTGCAATAACTAGAATAATAAGCAATAAAATAAAACCCATTCCAGCAATCCTAACAACTTCTTCATCAATATTCAAAATTTTTGCAATAGATTCCTGCGGATTTGATATCTGTTTTGAAACAGACGGAGAATTACTAGTAGATGAATCTGTCTGAGAAGCTGCTGAGCTAGAAGAACTTTCAGCATTTTGAGAAGATGATTGTTCTATAGTATTAGAATTATCTACATTAGTTGGGTTTTGACCTTGTGAAGAACCGGAATTAGAATTTGTGCTTGTTCCATTGCCGCTAATTTGTTCAGATCGGCTATTGGTTCCATGGTCTGTTGATTCACTAGGAGATGAATCATCATTGCCAGAAGTATCTGGATTGACAGGAATATCCGGATTGACTGGAACTGGAGGAACATAATCTTTCATTTGATATTGATAATTGGTATTACCTTCAAAATAATCAAACACAAGATTTCCATCACCATTAGCAACATTAATTGTAGCATGACCACCAGATAATGTAGCATACTGCCAGTTACGGCCGCCATTAGTTGAATATTTCAACAAAGAATCTGTTTTAATTCCGTCAACACTCACAGATAATGTATTAGAATCAATTTGATTTACATTCATATGATATTTATTAAATTTTATTTTTTCACAAACACCATTAAATTTAGGATTATCTGAAGCAATCCAATTAGTATTTAAATCTATTTTATTATAAATGGATTCTCTACCAAGGATATTAAATTCCTTATTATAAACAATTGAATTATCTGCAATATTTAAAATAGATGTTTCATTGGTTTTACGATAATCATTACCGAAATATATACCATTTTCTTTATTGCGCTGAATAGTATTATATTCCATGTTTAAATCATCATCGCCGACCATATTAATAAAAATACCATTTGAATTTTGTTCTAAAGTATTTCCAGATACTGTTGTATGAGATCCAGATTTATCAAAACTTATTGCATCATTTTCTGATTTAGAAAAATAATTTGAAATAATTTGAGTATTCAAAACATTTTCATCAAAATAAATACCATCATAATTATTTAAAAAAGTATTGGATGAAATGTTTAAATTATTTGAATTTTTAAGAAAAATTCCATAATAGTTTTTAATAAAATCATTATATGAAATTTTAATATTCTCAACATTATCTAAAACTATTCCACTGGATCCCCCAGATATTATAAGATTAGAAATATTAACATCATTTGAACTAACTGTAATGACTGGAAGATTTGAATTTCCATTGAAAACTGATTTTACAATACTGATAATATTTAATGGTTTATTCAAATTAATAGATACACCATTATACTCGTTACCCGCAAAAATCAAAGTATCTCCAAAATTTGCATCATCAATGATTTTCTGTATTTGTACTCCAGACGAATTATCTTTTATTAACGTTCCACTATTATGTGAAACATAAATTATATTATCATTAATTAAAGAATGATTAGTTGAATCTTTAAATATTGTCTGAATTGGATAAATTCCATCATCAAGACCAACATTCAAAAAGACAAATCCGTCTAAATTTGTGATTTTAGTATAGTTCACACCATTAATTGAGAAAATTATTGATTGATTAGCTAATGGAGTATTATTAACTGATGTAAGGGTAGCATTATATACAAGATTTTCACCAATTAAATCCACATCAGAAGTATTTAATATAACATTTGATGAATTTGGTATATCTGTGATATTATTAGCACTAACAACATTAATTGAAATAAAAACTATTAAAATCGAAAGTAAAAGTATCTCTTTTTTCAGATTTTTCACCTCCTTCTAATAAACTTTTATTGATATGAGTATATAAATAATTCGAATAGAAATATGTTAAGAACGAGAAGATATTATATCGAATATAAAGATGATATAATTCGATAGAAATTTAATAATAAAATAGATTATTGTTTAAATATTTTAAAAAAATATATAAAATAATATAATAAAATAATTTTAAATTGAAAATAATTTTTAAAATATGAATCGAAATGCAATAAGATATATATATAGCTTATAAATTAAATTTTAATATAACTAATAATTATTAATCCATTGCAAAAAATTAAATTTATTAATATTATTAGTTAAATTAATATGAGGAAATAAAAAGGAGAAAATTAAAATGAAGATCAATAATTATATTTTAACATTATTACTCGTTTTAATAGCTGTTTTATCTATTTCTGCGGTTTCTGCAGAAAATGTCTCTGTAGATAATGGAACAGTTATTGAAGCAAGCTCTGATGTCGATGACATATTATCTGCAACTCATGACATACCTGCAGATGCAACGGTATCAGATATTGAAAATATTATCGCAAACACTACTGCTGGAGATACACTTAATTTTGCAGAAAACACGACATATGACTTTGGTAATATATCTAGTGGAGTAAAAATTGAACACACCCTTATTTTAGAAGGTAATGGTGCAACAATCAAAGGATATAACGGATTTGTATTCGAAGCTGATGAGGAAAGTGTTGCTGGATCACAAGTATACAACCTAAACTTCATAATGATTCAGGAAAACCTTTATAACGGTCGTGCATTAGAATTCCAGCAAGGTGGAGACTACATCATTGAAGGATGTACTTTTACTAACGGTAACTCTGGAATTTACATTAGAAGATCCAGTGGAAACGTAACCATCCAAAATAACGAATTCATTGGTGAAGAGGGTGCAACTGACCACTCTTCAATCGGTTCAAAAAAAGAAACCGGTATGAAAGCAATCAACATTATGGGTGGAACAGGAATTACTATTTCCAACAACAATTTTGAAGGAGACATGCTCGATGCAGTATCAATCGCATCAGGTGCCGCAAATGTAGAAATGTATGAAAACATGATTGATGGCGTATGGTATGGTGTTTTCTACGGTGGTGGAATTACCAATATTACAGTACAGAGTAATTTGTTCACTGGAAATAAAGTATATGCTTTAGGTATTGTAAAAGCTGCCGGAACCTCCAATATTAGTGAAAACAAATTCTATAGCCCAGATAATGCAACTGCAATTTATGTTGAAGAAGGTAACACAGCACACGGAGCTCCAAGTAATATCGAAACCATTTTAATACATGACAATGTATTCAAAGGAGACGACGCTACTGCTGTTGCAGCATCAAGTAAAGGAGGTATGATCACTCCTAAAGGAGAATTTATTGTTGCTGAAAACGCCTACGAAGAAGGAGTAACAGTATTCGCATTCACTGATAATAATACATATACTTTCAAAACCAGCAACTTAATTGTTGAAGAAAACAGAGTATACATTGGAGATAATATTTTAATTAAAAATGACCCTGAAGCAGAAATTAATATAACATCAGAATCTGTAGATGTAACATTAGCTGAAGATGCTACTGGATACTTATTAATTGATGTTGATAATGTTGGTTACTATGTTCCTATTGAAAACGGTAAAACAACCTTTGATATTCCGGCATTAGGACCTGGAAATTACACAGTAACTGCAACATACACCGGAGATAATAAATATTCAGATGAAACCGAAACAAAAAATATAACTATTGAAGGTCCTGCTCATACAGTTGTTGCTGAAAACTTAACTAAAATCGAAAAAGCACCTGACAGATTTGAAGCTAATTTCACAGATGCTAACGGTAATGCATTAGCTAATACTGATGTAACTTTTGAACTCAACGGACAAAAATACACCAGAACAACTGATGCTAAAGGTATAGCTGGAATAAACATCAACTTGGTGCCAGGTACTTACGAAATTGTTTCAACCAACCCTGTAACCAAAGAAAGCATAACAAACACTATTACTGTATTATCAAGACTTGAAGGCAGTGACTTAACAAAGTACTTCAGAAACGCTTCACAATATCGTGTAAAAGTTTTAGATGATAACGGTAATCTTGCTAAAGCTGGTGAAATAGTAACATTTAACATCAATGGTGTGTTCTACAACCGTACTGTCAGTTCAGACGGTTATGCTCAATTGTCCATTAACTTAAATCCTGGAGATTATGTTATTACTACCCAATACAAAGGATGTGAAATAGCTAATAATGTTAAAGTATTACCTATTTTAACCGCTAAAGATTTAACCAAAAAATACGGGGAATCTGGAGAATTTGAAGCTACTTTAGTTGATGGTCAAGGTAATCCTAGTGCTGGACAGAACATAACTTTCAACATTAATGGAGTACTCTACACACGCACTACTAACGTTAATGGTGTTGCTCAATTAAATATTAATTTAATGCCTGGTAGTTACATTATCACTAGTTCTTACGGAGAAGCAACTACTTCAAATACTGTAACTGTAACAAACTAAATGGGAAGTAAATAACTTCTCATACTTTTTTTATTTTTTTTAATCATTTATCAATATATAAATCATTAACTGGGGGAAACACATGAATTATAAAAAAATATTTTTAATCTCTTTAAGTATTTTAATTATACTATCATTCTCATCAACGGTTATGGCTGAGGAAAACATAACTAAAGGAGGAAATACAATTATTGTTGACGGTTCTTCAACTAACCAAATGGTTGAACCAACCATACAAACGGCAATTAATAATGCTAGTGCTGGAGATACAATTGAAATTACTGGTATCAACTATGAACATTGTCATTTTATTGTTGATAAACCTTTAAATATCATAAGTAATGTCGGGACAAAAATGAGCACCTGTCCATCAAATATTAAAGGATCTGATGGTATTGGAATATTTTACTTCAACGAAAATGCAACAGGATCAGTGTTATCTGGATTTACTTTTTCAAATGATGCGGCAAAATTAGGAAGCGTAAATCCATATGCGCTATACATTAATGGAGCAAGTAATATTGAAATAATGAACTGTAAGATTACCGAAGTTAGTGATGGTCCGGGTATTTACATAGTTAACGGATCAGACATTAATATTAATCAAAATACAATTAGAAAATCGCAAAAAGGAATATTCATAACAGATAGTGGAAATATAAATATAACCCACTCAATAATTGAACGGAATAAGGAAGCAGGAATCTATATCGGAGAAAATGTTGAAAATACAAACATCTATAATAATACCATTTACTTAAATAATTGGAAAGGTATCTATTATGCATCATGTGTGAATAGTAACATTACAAGCAATAATATTTCAGATAATAGAAACGAAAATGTCCAATCCAAAGCAACAGAAGGTACAGGAATATACATTGATTCTAGCATGGAATTTTTAAGAATTAGAGGAAATTATATTAAAGAAAATGGTAATTATGGAATATTTAACAGTTATTTAACTACTTCAAGTATTGATAAAATAAAAACATATGACGATATTGAAAAAATAGAAGAAATTGACGAAAATATTTTTATACGCCATTTAACCAGAGGTATGTACACACAACAGTCAGCGGATGGTGGAACCTATCTTGTCTATGTTAAAAGTAATTTTTATGCTCATGAACAATTCTGTCCCAGCACATATTATGAACCAGGAGTACTTAGGAAAAATAATGACAGAGATTTAGTTTTCAGTACCATTCAAGAAGCAGAACCGGGAATTTATAATATTTCATTTATTAAAAAAAATACTGGAGAAATTGCAGAATATTTAACAACAACAGATGTTACATTTTTCTTAAATAAAGAATCAACGAAAGCAAGCATTGAAAAAAATGATCAGGCCAAAATTATTCGTGTAGTGAATGGAACTGCAACTGTTGATTTTACTGACTGCAAGTATAAATCAAAAAGCAATACAATAACTGCAATGAGTGTTGGATTTGGACCAATTGATGTTGAAGTAACAACAGACAGATTATCAGCAATTTATAATGTTCCTGACGCTAATATTCCTAACGGTACGGTTCAAGTTGAAACCCAACTTATCGGAAATAATTTAACTAAATATTATGGGAATGAAACCCCTTATACTGTAACTTTAGTAAATGGCGATGGAAATTACATAAGTGGACAAAATATTACATTAAACTTAAATGGACATGATTACACAAGAATAACCGATGAAAATGGAGCTGCAAAAATAAATATTGATTTAAATCCCGGAACATATTCTGTAACAGCAATATTTACTGGAACAGACGAATACCCTCCATCAAATACAAGCAATATTATTACAATAATATCTACAATTGAAAGTTCAAACCTCACTAAAATCTTTAGAAACGCAACACCATTTATAGCTTCATTTACCGATAGTGAAGGAAAACCTCTAAAAAATCAAAATGTAATATTTACTATTAATGAAAATAAATATAATAAGCAGACAGATGATAATGGAACTTCAAAAATTAATATTAATTTAGTGGCAGGTACATACACAATAATTTCCGAAAATACAGCCACAGGAGAAGTTACATCAAATACCATAACAGTTCTATCTAAAATTACCAACAATAACGACATTACAAAATATTTCAAAAACGACACACAATTTTATGTAACTCTTTTAGACGATACCGGAAACCCAGTAAATAACGGAAGCGTCAAATTCAACATCAATGGTGTATTCTACACAAGAGAAATAAATA
>NZ_JAZRJY010000025.1:0-3292 GCF_045646045.1 Methanobrevibacter sp.
GTATTTATTTAAAAAATGATTTAAAAGATTTAGAAATATCATTAAGACAAATTATGGCGATATTAATGGACAAAAAAATTATATTATTAATAATTGTTTTGATTATACTCATTGCAGGGGTTTTATTTGTTGTTAATTCAAAAAATGTCAGTACAAATAACAATATTACTAACAACACTACCAATAATACAACTACAAAAGAAGTAAATATAACGAATTGGACATTATCTAATGATTCAAAAGAATCAGGTAATGCAGGACAATCTTCATCATCATCAAAACAATCAAATAGTGAACCGGATTATAATTCTGATGAGTATGTTAAAAAATGGGATCAATCCCAACAAGGTGGAGGCAGCTGGGCTTATACTCATTCACAACCAACTAAAACTGGTGAGGATGGACATCAATATAAAAGAATGTATAATCCAGACACCGGAGAGAGTTATTGGGGTTACATGTATTAACATTTTCAATTTATCTAAAATTATATATACTCATTAAACACAATGTATATACTATGAAGGGCTTTGTAATTAAAATAGAATTATATGGAAAACAGCCGGAAATTTCAAGGGAGCTGATTCTGCCTGAAAAGACAACGTTCACAGAGCTTCAAAAGATAATCAAGAAATTATTCACTTTCAGCGATAAGCTGGGTAATGGCTTCTGGACAAATACTAATCTTCTTTCATATATAGATCCTAAAAACTTTCTTGTTGAAAAATACATCCATCAAAATCTTTATTTCGAAGACGGCTATAGTGATGAAAAGTGGTATGAAATAAGCCTGAAAAAAGTCATTGACTATGATGAAAGCTATGCAAAGATAATCAGTTACTGCGGAGATTTCAATATAAAAAAAGCTCAAAAGGAATTAAGAAAAATTCCAATTCTAAAAAACAGGGCCTATGATATAATCATAAAATCCAAAAAGACTAACGGATGCATTGAAAGGGAGTTTCTCATTCCTGAAAAGACAAGCTTTAATGAACTGGAAGAAATTATATTAATAGCTTTTGACACCGAGCCCGTTTCATTTAAAAGAGACTTTGTCATGGTTGATGAATGCTTTAAAAAACCGGCTAAAATAACAAGCGAAAACAATGAGTTCAGCATTGAAGTCAAAAAGAAAATCTATTCAAAAATAAACTTTCCCGTGCTAATAGATTTCAGGGGAGGAAGAAATCCCTTTGATTTGTGGTGGGAGTATTATCCCGAAATTCCCGATGATGAAACCCAGTCCATGTTAGACGATTTTTTCCATTGCAATAACTTTAAATGTAAGTCTTTATAAATATTAATCCAATTATTTTTAAGGTGAAATTATGGTCAAGCCAATCAAACTGCATCTGGAGGATATGGGACCGATTAATGAAGCTGACATCAACATTCCAAAAGTTACTCTCATCGCCGGAAACAACTCTACAGGAAAATCAACCTTATCCAAGTTTCTATATTCATTTTTAAGGTCAAACTCATTTAACCGTCAGGAAATTGCATATGAAAGTATAGCAAATCTAATCCAGTCCGAATCCTATTACCTGTCAAGGAGATTTAACAGAAAAACTCCAATATTCAATAGAAGAGATAATTATGAAGATATTTTGGACGGCTACAGGGATTTGAAAAATGCACTTTTTGAATCCAACATTTCCGATGAGGAACTGGAAGAGTCAAATGACCAGATCAATACGATTGACGATTTAATCAGGGTCGTTAATGAGGATTCCTATGAGCTTTACGTTTCGCTGATGAGAAGGCTTCTTGAAAGTGAGTTTTCATCAACCGATTTCAAGGGCTTTATTAAAATCAACGATTTTACTATTGACTTTAAAAACCATGACTTCAATGATGATGACGCATTCGGGGCTGATTCCTCCATTCTCATCAATGATGCTTTCTATATAGATTCCCTGTCTGTTCTTGATACCTTCGAAAAGTTCGACAGAAAGGCAACTTACCATCTTGAGTATCTCAAAAAGAATCTCATAAGCAAAAGAAGAGATGTCTTTGATGAAAAAATCAACACCAATATCATTGAGTTGGAAAATGAAGTATCAGACATCATAAAGGGGAGATTTGTTTTTGAACGGGGCGAGTTCAAGTTCATTTCAGATACCGACATCAAATCAGACATGTCAAACACGGCTTCCGGAATAAAGCAGATTGGAATTATCCAGCTGCTTCTGGCAAACCGCAGCCTTAAGGAAAATTCATTTTTAATAATTGACGAGCCTGAAGTCAACCTTCATCCGGACTGGCAGTTCAGACTTGCAAAGATTCTGGTTTTAATATCCAAAAGGCTGAACGTTCATGTCTACATCAATACCCACAGTCCCCTTTTTGTCGAGTCGGTTGACGCATTTTCGCAATACTATGATATTGCAGACGATACCGCATATCACATAACCAGAAAGTCAGATAAGGACGGACTTTTCAACATCACGCAAACCGACAACCTGAGCGATATCTATGATCAACTTGGAAATCCCTACTTTAAAATGGATATGCTGAGGATTGAAAAGGAACTTGAGTAGGTGATTTTATGGATCAGCTGAGCGTTTCAGAATTTATGGATTTTTTCGAATCATTCAGGGACGAATACTACTTTTCCATAACTGAAATTTCAAGAGCAAAGACAGGTAAAAGGCAGCCGCTTATTATAAGCGATTTTAAGATGTTTTCCCTTGACGACATGTGCAAAAGATACAAAAGGGTTAAAAATCATCTTCCAAAAACCGTTGATGCAGTTCACTTTGAAAACAGGAACGGCAGGTTCACTCTTTATCTGATTGAATTCAAGAACTTCTCCATGAGAGGAACATTCTCCACATACCGGCTGCTTGATGCACTCTATGACAAGCTTGAAGAGAAAAATCAGATTGATGAAAAAAATATTTCAGACGGATTCTTAAAAAACTTCAATTTAATTCGAAATCATTTTGTAGACAGCATTGAGTTTGATTTGAGAATGAAACCTTTGGAAACCATTCTTGTAAGTCTGCCGTGGCTTTATGAAGAGTACTGTAAAGAGAAAAATCTTCCAAAAAAGGATTTCAGAGCATTTATGAAAAATATTGATATAAAATTAATAGTTTTCATCAACCGCTATGCTCCATACAGAAACGTTTCGGCAGACAGAATGTCAGCCAATAAAATCGACAATGCACTTAAAAACCAGTACAACAGACTGTTCTATTCAGGAGTCATTGTTTTTGACAGACAGAGGATACTGTCACATGACCAGTTTGAATATTTCATAAAAAAAGAAAAATTAAGTGAAATCTAT
>NZ_JAZRJY010000026.1:0-96360 GCF_045646045.1 Methanobrevibacter sp.
AAAATAAAATCCAATAATAAAAACTAAAATTTCTAATAAAAAATATAAAAAATACTAATAATTCATTACTAGAAAAAAATCTGGTTTACAGTAACTAATAAAAAATTGGTTAAATTAAAAAAAAATTAATAAAAGAGGATAATATTAAAATACCTCTTGAATAATATCCCCATCAGAAATAATTCCAACCAATTTATCACCTTCAACAATAGGCAATTGATTTAAAATTCCAGAACCCGAAATAGCCTCTTTCATTACTTTAATAGCAGTTTCCAAGCTATCTTCAGGAGATATTGTAATAACATCTTTAACCATAATTTCTTCCACTTTAGTTCCTAATTCATATTTATCCAATATCAGATTATGGCCAACATCTGTTGCAGTAATAATACCAACTAATTTATCATCCTCAACAACAGGCAGAGAACTTATTTTATGTTCCATTAACTTTTCAAATGCATATACAACATCAATATCTGGAGTGGTTGTAATAACATCACTAGTCATTATTTCAGATACCTTCCTTGCTGTCATCTTATTCACCTCCAAATTGTTCAATAATTTCATTTACCATCAAATCAATCGTATTTCTAAAATCTATATTATTAATAACCGGAGTTCCATGAATATTAGCCTGATCAATTAAAAAATCCTGTGTTTTCCTGATAGCATTAAAATTTTCCATATAATGGTCAAGAGACCTTTTTACCCAAGGTTGTCGGCAACGAGTGTAAAACCTTTGTTTATGGGTTTCTTCATCTTCAACTATTAATGTAAACATGATTGCATTACTTTTGTTAATTAAATCCTCACGTATGAATCCCGGAACTATATGGACTCCTTCTATAATAACACTAATACCCTCTTTTATGGATCTTTCAATGATAGCTTCAATACCAACATTAACAACATCAACATGACTAATAAAACCTTCAATTACTGCATCAACACGAATTGCTGGAGTTCTGATACTTTCATATGCATCAAAACTGGATTTATGAATAACGGGATTTAATTCTTTGGAAACGATTTTACGCATTACTTCACGTATCATATCTGTACTTATAATATTTTTTAAACCTAAACGATTAGCAAGTTCAAAAGCCATTGAAGAGGTTCCAACACCAGAAGCACCACCAATTAATATAATTAACGGTTCATCAGACTTCCTAACATCCCTCCATCTTTCATATTTAACAGAAATGGAAGGATCCATCTCCATTAAATGTTTTGCTACAAAATCTGCTAATTCATTAACTGTTATTTCAGTAACTTTTTTTTCAATGAGTTTATTTTCAATATCACTAGCAATTTCATATGATTCATCTAAACTTAGATTTGAAACTCTTAATGAACGGGCTAAAACCCCTTTTGAAAAAGGTTCTTTATACGAATTACCATCAACATTTCCAACAACCCAAATCATAATATCCCATAATAAAATATTCGTTAAAAAAATATTTTAAAATAATAATAAATAAAATTTGTTATTTAATTTTTTAAAAAAAAGAGAAAAAAATAGATTATTCATCTAATTGAATAATACTAATATCATAAGTTGACCCATCAGTAATATCGATTAAAACTGCACCATTATCTTTTAACATACCAGGATTTGCTACATCAGTAGTTTTACCAATTTTACTAAGGGATTTTGCTTCATGAATGTGTCCACAGATATTAATTTCAGGTTCAAATTCATGAATTGATTTTAAAATTCCTGAACTTCCAACATGGTCACCACCTGCAGTCAAATCTGCATCTGTATTGAAAGGTGGAGCATGAGTAACAAGAATTCTTACTTTAGGAATCTCCTTATTGTAAACATAATCATAGTTGGCCATTAATTCAAAAACATCACCATATATTTTTAAATCATCGATTTCACCAGGAGTATTGAATGGTGTAGGGTTGGAACCACCATATCCGAATAAAATAGCATCTCCATAACCAATAATTTCATTATGTAAACAAAATGCACCAGATTCGCCGATAGCATTACAAATTCCTGCAGGGTCACAATTTCCTGGAATTGCTATTACATCACAATCATATTCAAATATTTTGCCAATGAATTCACCGACAAATTCCAAAGGACCGAAATTTGTAATATCACCGGTTATTATAACTAAATCAATATCATTATTATCTAAATATTTATATAAATTTTCGTTATCTTCACCATGAACGTCACTAATAGCTAAAATTTTCATATTATCTACCCACTATTCTTCTAAAAAGAAAGAACCCATTTCTCTTAAACCAATTTGCAAATCAGGTTTATCTCCATGAAGTGCAACAGTAACATCATCATCAAATTCTATTATAAGACCATGCCATTCGGCAATTTCCTGAACTCTTTCTTCTGCTAATGGAACTTTTAAATTTATTCTTCCAGTTGTTAATCCTGGAGGAGTATTCGGCAAGAATGTTGAACGGGATTTTGGAAATTCGAACATTTCTTCACCCTTCATAGCTCTTTTAAATAAATCAAGCCAAAACTCAGTGTATTCTTCTCCTTCTTCTTCTGCAATTGTTAATATTGTTCCTTGTATAGTACTTAAAGACATCTCTGCTTTTGCAAAACCATTAATTAAATCTGGATGGGATGGATCTTTTTTATATGAACTAATAGATGATCTGATTATTCCCATCTCAGGGTTAATTCCTGAAGGAATTTCATATCCCTTTTTACTTAAATCCGTAATTAAATTATAAAGAACTAACCAATTTTGTTCAGACGGTAAACTCATAAGTGTCCACCTATAATTTTTAAAGTAGTGTGGTTGATTTTAGCATCAGCTTCTTTTAATTCTTTTTCGATTTCTCTAGTATTTTTATATGAATCTAAGAATAATACATGATGAGTTGAAGTACCCGCAATGTTTAAAATAGCCAATTCATCATCAGGTTTGAGTTCCCTTTTATCAATTGTTGCTTTAAATTGAACATAAGGCTCATATTCTTCTGGAAGGTCTTCATATCTAAATATTCCATCTAAAGTTGCTACAAACATATTATTACCTCAAATATTTATATAACATTTAAATTTTTTAAATTTATTATATATAAAATTAATTGAAAATTATTCGTATTCAATCAAACAAAATAAAATTTTAAAAAAAAATTGTTACTTTGATGTAACAATTAATCCGAAATGTGTTTTCAATGCCTAAAAAATAAAAAAAAGAATAAGGAATTAATCCTTAAACTTATTTAGCATTTTCACCTAAAGCTTTAGCTAAAGCAGGTGCAGCATCGATTTTTTGTGCGGTTAAAGTTAATTCTTCAGCACTTAATCCCATAGCTAATCCGTATAATTGAGCTAAGTGGAATACAGGGATTGCGAAGTCAGTTCCATATCTTTCGTTAACTTCAGTTTGACCTTGGTCAAATTGCATGTGACAGAATGGACATACATCGATAATAGCATCTACGCCAGCTTCGGACATGTGGTCGAGTTTTTCTTTAGTGTAACTTGCAGTAACATCTAAATCTCTAGCTCTTAAACCTCCACCAGCACCACAGCACATCATTTTGTCTTTGTAGTCAATGGATTTTGCACCAGTGATTTCTACAAGGTCATCTAAAATAGCTGGGTTTTCAGCTTGATCTTCAATACCGATTTCAGCAGTAGGTTTTAAGAAGTGGCATCCGTAGTGAACAGCAACATTTAAATCTAAAGGTTTTTCAATGAGGGATGCTAATTTTTCGTATCCAACGTCATCTCTTAAGATTTGTGCTAAATGTTTAACGTTAGTAGTTCCTTTGAATTCTTTACCGATTTCAGCTAAGTTTGCATTAATTTTAGCTCTTTTGTCTTCGTCATCTTTTAACATGTGGTTAGCTTCAAATAATGAACCAAAACATCCGTTACATTCGGTCATGATGTCAGCACCCATGTCTTCTGCAAGAGTTAAATTACGTGCAGCAATAGTAGCCCAGGTTTCTTCATCGAAAGAACCGAATACACCAGGAGCAGGACAACAGGAAGCTCCTTCCATATCTTTTAATTCAATATCTAATGCGTCAAATAATATACGGGTTGCTTTTTCAATACCAGGATAACGGTTAGGCATGATACAACCTAAGAAATATGCGATTTCCATACTAAAACTCTCCTAAATTAAATTATTCTTTTAATCCGCCGGTTGCTTCATCGTAACCGATTAATTCATCAAATGCGGTAATTTTACATAATTTTTGTACTTCTTCTAATGCTCCAGCATCAGCATGAGTAGTTGCAGGTACTTCGGAAAGACCAATTTGAGTTCTTAATGCTTTAGCAGCATCGTTAATTGGTACAGCATGACCTGTGTTAATTACAAATACACCTGTCATTTTGTGTGGTTTTGCCATGTATCCAGCGTGAGCAGCAACGTTACGTGCTTTTTTGATAATTTCCACAATTTTTACGCTTCTAGGACATCTTTCTTGGCAAGTGTAACAGGTAGTACACATCCATAATGCGTCATCAGAGATTACTTCTTCTTTTAATCCGAGTAAACATTTTCTGACAATTTGTCTTACTTTATAAGGAGTTCTTCTTCCTGAAGGACATCCTCCACCACAAGTACCACATTGGAAACAGTGTTTAACAGTTTCAATTCCTGCATCAATAAACTCAGCAGTAAATTCTGGGTCACGATTTGCATCTGTTAATAATTCTTTATCAGTCAATAAAGTCATATTATCTCTCTTTTTATCTTTTTGATCTTTTTCTTCGTCGTCAGCTTTCTCAACTGATTCGACTTCATCATCAGTGTCAATATCTTCCTCTTCTGAAGAAGTATTTTCTTCAACATCTAAAGATTCTTCCACAGGAGCCTCTTCTACCTCAGGAATTTCTTCATCATTAGAAGCTTTGTCTTCTTCTATTGCAGGAAGATCTTCTTCAACACTTTCTTCCTCAATTGTATGAACATCTTTTTTGAATTTTAATTCTATAGTTCCGCTTTCTGAATCTTTAGAAACACTGGCCTCACGTGATACCGTTATTTTAGTTCCAGAAACTATCGGATCATTAAAATCTGAAGATGTTTCATCGACACTGTTAGAAATTTTTTCTTCAGTGTCCTTTTCTATTACATCCTTTTCTTCTTTGAATAAGGATTTAAGACGATTTATAATAGACATTGAAAACACACCTCGGATTTTCATAGGAATATTTCCTCGAATCCTTAATTATAATTTATCTGAAAATCCTATATAAAGCTTACTAAATTTTTTGAAAGTGTAATCAAAAAGGTTACACTAAAATATTTTTTTAGGATAACCTAAAATTTAATAATTTAATAAATAATAATATACAAATGGATAACCAATAGAAAAAGGGAAGAATTAAATGATAAAAAAATTCGAAATAAAATCACATGACGGACCTGGAAGGATTGGAAAACTAGATGAAAATAAAACTCCAAAATTATTTTACAAAAATGATTTGAAAATTTCACCATCAGAAGGTTCAGCATATAACATCGATAAGGAAATAGCCAAATTTAACCTTAATGAAAGCATAAAGCTTGCTCGTGAAAATGTTGATAAATGCGATGCTGCTGTGATACAGGGATCAAAATACATTAATCTGAGAATTGAATGTTTAAAACAGCTTGAAGAAATAGGATATAATGTATTTATCATTGCAAATGGAGACGAACTTCTAACAAACCCTAGAGAATTGGTTGACATAATCGTAAATTTAAGAAAAAATGCGCATCCTACAAGCATGCTGATATTTACTTTTGCGGAAGCTTCATTCATGCCAATTTTAGCATATATGGGAATTGATGGATTTTTAACTGATGCAAGTAATTATTATAGTCATTTAAATGTACTGCAAACTCCAACAAAAGCATATGACTTGAATACATACAAATTATTTGATGGAATAACACAGGAAAAATTGGAAGAAAAAAATATTGAGTGTTTGGAATTTGTCATTCGTGAGATACAGACACATATGGAAAATAATTCCTTAAGAAATCTGGTCGAAGAGCGCTCAACTACCTCTCCGCAAAACATTTCTACATTAAAAATATTGGATAAAAAATATATGGATTTTATTTTAGAATATAACCAATTATTCTAATTTTAATGAAGAAACTAAATTATAATATTCTTTTATAGTTATAGAAGAATATTCTGCAGTTCTCAATTCAAAAATATAGATATTACCTTTTTCTATAAATACAAAAGTATGAATATCAAAAGTTATTTCAGGAGTCTTGATATTTCCATGAAGACGGATTGCATCCATTGAAGCGATTTGTGTAAAATCAGATTCTAAAATTATCCCACCATCATCAACTATGCATTTTTCCATGAATTCCTTATAGCTATCTAGATTAGTTTCTGTTGGAAAAGCAACAACATTTAAAAGATTTAATTCCCCCTTGGACAATGTAGCAATGCAATCAGGATTGGAAAAGGTATCTGCTTTTTCAACTTCCCAAGTGTCTATATATTCAAAACTGACATTGCCTGATTGGAACAGTTTCGTTTCCATTTACTCATCCTCTTTTGAAGAATCAATATCTACAGTCTCAGAATCTTCTTTTGAATCATCATCTTTTGAAGAATTAATCTCAATAGTATCCGGAGCATCCTCATCTTCCAACGTATCAATATATTTGGAAAATGGTTCCGGAAGCTTAGGCATTACTTCTTTTAATATTTCACCGGCATCCAATTCCAATGCCTGACCCGAAAGCATTTGTTGAGCATCAAAGTCAAATTCAAAAGGTTTAAGTAAATCGTCAGTAGGTACTCTTAAATTAATTTTTTTCTTGTTGAGTATCATTTTAAGGGTGCTTGTGTTTCTAATCTGTTCGTTCATGTCATCAATAGTGCTATTTATATCATATGCTATAGCTTTATTCTTTTCATTTACCTCTTGTTTAGCTTTTGAAATGGATTTTTCCAAATTGCTTATCAGTTCAGAATTTCTTCTATTGATATTGTCACGAGCCTCATCAATAACAACATTAATGGCATTCAATATGGATTTATTTAACTCCACATTATAAGCGAGAATCATTTTATTTTTATAATCTAGTTCTTTAAAAATAGCAACTCTTTCTTCATCCACACTGACAAGCTTTTTATTTAACTCATGAATTTCGTCTTTGGCTTTAATTAATTCTTCCTTATCTGATATCTGATCTTTAAGTGAACCCACATCATCGAAAAAAGAACTTTTTAATGTATCCAACTGTTCTTGCAATTCAGCTATTTTGGCATCTTTTTCAGCCAATACCTCCTCATTAACATCAGAAGCATTGTTAATTAGATTTTCATATTCTTCTTTAGGAATAACTTTAACCAAGTCATTATCTTCAAAAGGATCTTCTTTTTTAAGACTGACCTGTTTTTGTTTAGATTCCTTTTCAACAGAGTTACCATCTTTATCTTTAGACGTGTACTTTTTAGTATACACTCGAACAGTTCTAAATTCTTCGCTATCCATTTCCAAACACCTACTTACTTATATCTAGATAGCTTATAATTTAAATAGTTTATCTAAAAATGATTTAAAAAAATAATATTTGAGGAGATTAATAGATTATTATTACTTCTCCTCATTTTCAATCCACAACACCATAGCTTCTTCAATAGCTTTCGAATACCAACCTTTGGTGAACAATAACTTAGAAGAGGCTAATTTACGAAAATACATGTCAACGTCATTATTGACAATAATTGTAACTCTTCTACTTTTTGTCATAGTTAATTATTAGTATACTTCTAGTAAATAAATTAATCAGTGTTATATGAGCTTATTTTTAAGGTTAAATTATAATATTTATCCTAAAAGGTTAAATTGAACAAAATTAGAACTATTTTATTATAATATTGACTTCAAATAATTATATAATCAGTCCAGGATATGAAAGACATTGTATCACAGTCCAATTCTGCCTCACACTTATCGAATATAACAGATACAACAAAAATATTTGGTCTAAAAAAAGATAATTTACATCTTTCTGCTTTAATGTTTCTTTCTTTTTCTTCTTTTCTGATTAATTCGCGAAATTTTTCATCAGCATATAATTTTTCAAAGTTTCCTCGAATCAAGTCTTCATGAAAAGTTAAAAACCAAACAGGCGCATTAGGATCATATGTTACTCGAAGTATAGTACTCCAGTAATTTTCTTCTTTTAAAAAATTAAAAAGAACTATGCCATTATAAGGTTCAGCACCAATTAATTCGCATGAAAACTCATCCATAAATTGATTTACTTCTTTTTTCATGTTCAAAACTTCAGGCAGGAAAATTCCCTGTTTATACAAATCAACAAGAATTTCATTACCCAATAATTCGGATACATCAACTTCACTGGGACCTCCCCCATCCTCCTCATCATCATACCATCTTATGGTAGCACCGCAATGAGTACAATAAGGGTCGCCGGTCATAAGAATTTCACCACAATTCGGACATGTCGGCATTCTATCACCTAAAAGTCATCATCCCAATCGTAGCCATCATCTTTATCTTTCTTCTCTGCTTCTTCCCAACTTTTATATCCTTCAATATCCAGTTGAAATCCGCATCCTTCACACCATAACTGGTTTACACCCATTACAGACACGCATCTTGGACAAGTATATAATATTCTCATGAATAATGATTGTTATTAAGTTGTTTATATAATTTTTGAAAAGATTTATATATCAGTAAAACATAATAATATACGATGTGAATTGAAATTCATTTCTACAATGATATCAGTCAATCATTTTATAATCTCCAAAATGAATCATTGTATCCAATAAAATGAAGTAGATCAATAAAAATTCTACTTCATACCCCCCTTATATTTAATTTTACGAAATCCACCACCAAATTATTTAAAACCTTTTAAAAAAATAATTTAATTAAAATAATAAAAATTTAAGAAATTAAATATAAATTATATTAAGCAATTTAATAAATAAAGTTACTATAGATATAAAATCCAATATAACTTAAAACATATTACTAAAATATCATATAAAAGAAAAATTTATTCAATCTTATTAAAATGTGAAAAAATATGATAAAAAAAATTTATATATCTAGAAAATAAAATAATATATGATATGAATTTAATATCATATCAAATAAACATTAGAAAAATATATTTTTTTCTCCAAAGAATGTTTATCAAGTAGAGTAAAGGAAAATTCCTTTACTTTACCCCCCTCATAATGTTAAACATCATCCAATATTTTTGAATCTGCTCCTGCAACTTCAACAAGATATTCTGCTTCAACAATATGTAAATCTGCAGGAATAACTATGCAATGAAGAGGTCCTCCAAAATCATAATCAATCAGCTCAGATATTTCACCAGCCTTTACTACAACATCTTTTGAGCCTACACGTGCAATACCAACAGCCAATGTATTTTCTGTTATTAACCCATCATAATCCAAAGATTCTTTGATATTCATCAAATACTCCAAACCTTCATTAACAGTCATATATCTATCTTTATGGGCCTGAATATCCAATAAAACTAAGGTATGTAAGTTTGATTTTAAATTTTCTTCAATTGCAACATAGGGAGATTTTGGATAAAAATTATAATCCGGAAATGGAATTGTAGTTACCTTACCGAATTTATAACCCTGAAGACCTGAAATAGCTGGTGCTGAAGATAGAATAGATGATCCGTGAATAACCTCATATTCAATTCCTTTTCTAGCACATTGAACTAAAAAATCACTATGAGTGGTTGCAATCAAAGGATCACCACCAGTAATTAATGCAACATCAGATTCTTTAGCTTCCTCAATAAATTTATGTTCCTCTTCAACCTCATTTCTAACCAGGACTTCAATTTCTTTACCGATTAACTCTTCAATTTTTTCAAAACTGGAACCAAATAAACGGGAAGTGAAAAATTCAGCATAAATTTTATCTACATTTTTTAAACATTCCAAACCTTTTAGAGAAATGTCTTTTTCATCAAATAAACCTAAACCTACTAAATAAAACATGATATAATATATATGAAATAAAACATAAAAAAGTTATTATGAAATCAGTCAAGGTTCCATTAAAAAAGCTTAATGATGTAAGAAAAGAATTAATGGCAAAAGAATTAATGAGAATGGATTATAGGATTAAAGCTGAAGCTGATTATGGTTATATTCCAATAAAAGAAGATATTGATGACTATGAAATAGTAGATGTTGATTTGGAAGAACTCAACACCCACCCACATAATTTTTCAGAGCTGCTTGAAGATGAATTGACCTCTGAAGAAATCGAAAATTTGAAAACATCCTTTGATACAATAGGCGATATTGTAATTCTGGAAATTCCTGATGATTTAATACCTAAAAAGAAAATTATTGGAAAAGCAACCCTTGATTTTACTAAAAGAAAAGCAATTTACATGAAAAAAAGTGCAGTCCATGGCACAATCAGAATAAGAGACTTGGAGCTAATTGCAGGTGAAGATGACCCGGTAACAATCCACAAGGAACACGGCGCCAGATTAAAGCTGAATGTTAAGGAAGTATACTTTTCCCCAAGACTTGCAACAGAGCGAAAACGTGTAAGTGACAGTGTTCGTGATAATGAAAATATTTTAGACATGTTTTGTGGAATAGGACCATTTCCAATTGTTATAGCTAAAAATAATAATGTTAATATTATCGGTGTAGATATTAATGAAAATGCAATAAAATATTTTAAGGAAAATATAAAACTCAACAAACTCAAAAATATTGAGGCAATATGCGGAGATGTGATGGAAGTTTCAACATCATTTAAAATGAAATTCGATAGAATAATTATGAACCTTCCAGGTCTTGCCTATGATTTTCTTGATATTGCAATGAATTTAATTGAAGATGATGGCATAATTAATTATTATGAATTCTCTGATGGATATGAACAAGGAAAAAGAAGATTAATTGATGCTGCTTCAAAAGAAAATAAAAATGTGGAGATACTCAATACAAGAAAAGTTAAATCAACATCCCCTAACGAATGGCATATATCCATAGATGCTAAAATAACCTCAAAATAATTAATCACAGCATTTTCAATAGCTATTTAAAAAAAAATGTGAAAAATAACCCTCTTGTAAAAATGAAATCAAAAAAACTCAAATAGGGTTATTAATCACACGGATTTTGTCATACATTTGTTTTTATTTGCAAAAATCAATACAAATAAAAAAGGCATATGTCCCACCCTTCCGCCCTAAATAATGAAATATTTTTCATTATAATTTAAACATATACCAACTATTTGAAAATACAGACTGTTTCATCCTTATTCATATCATGATAAAATTCCGCTTTATTCTCATCAAAGTCTATAACATGTACCATATCATATATTTCCTCATTTAACTTAGGATTTATATCTTTTAAGATATTTGGATGATCAAACATCATATCTTTGTTGAACTCTATTTTTTTCTCATTTTCAAATAATGCTCCATAGTATATTTCCGCCTCTACCAGGTCCTGAAACATATGGCTTCCAAAAGACAATTCTGGCATATAACCAACTTCACTATAGGATTCCTCCAAAATTGCGGAAAAATGGCTGATATCTGCAAATACTACAGGAATACCCAATTCCGGAGAAGACGTACCAATTCTTCCCGGAACTATTAAAATAGCAGTTTTATCATTATCTTTACAATAGGAATTTACATCACTAATTACTCTGGACAATGAACCTTTCTGAGCATATGGATATTCATAATACTTATGCGGGTCGACATAGCATATTGTATCTATCTTATTTTTTCGTGACATACCCATAGAAGATTCCTTAATATGGAAGAAGACATTTTTATCTTCCGGCATTTCAATATTTTCATTATTTATTGATACCTGAAGAGGACGACATTGCAATAAGTTTACATTAAAAGAGTTATTTTCTCCAACATTAACCGTATATTCAATATCAACAGGATATTCATATGCGGTTTCCAATGTGTTTAGAATTTCCTTCATCACATCAATGAATTCATGATTTTTCACAACTCCCTCACAATTGACAAAGACTATTTCACGGCGCTGGCCACGTTCACGAAACATTCTTTCTGCTTCACGGTCATGTTCAACTAAAACTTTTTTTGAATATCTTGGAATTATATCCAGACCTTCATCGACAGGAATATCATGCAAATTAACATTCTTTAAATCAATTACATCCAAATAATGTTGGGAATATCTGTGTTTTTCTTTTATGTCTTTCATTAAAGTTACTTCAGGCTTATCAAGATTAATAATTCTAGGATAGTCTTTTTTTGTCCTGTCAACAGCCTTTGTACCAAGACCCATTACAAGTCTCAGCATACCCTTGCTGTTGTCCATATCAGGAAGAGGGGAATATGGACTGTATGAAAATCCTACACCTGCAGCGGTTGGGAAGAAATAGTCCCCATAATAAGAACCGGAAACTCTTTGAACTAAAAGAGCCATTTGCTCATCAGTATCGTCCAAATCATTTATCTTCCTATATTCTAAAGCAGAAATATTCATAGTACTTGAATATACTATTTTTACCGCTTCCTCAAAAGCAGCCAAACGTTCTTCAAGAGAACCTCTGTTTGCACAAAATACTGATTCATATTTTCCTGCAAATGCATTTCCGTATCCGTCCTCAAGGAAACTACTTGACCTGACAATAATAGGGTTTTGTCCAAAATAATCTAATATGTGGATAAAATCTTTTTTAATTTCATCTGAAAAAGTACCATTTTTAAGAGCCTCTTCCAACTCTTTTCCATATTTATAATAACCTTCTTTTGTTCTTTGTTTTACACGAAGATCCCACAGGCCATTTGAAACAATATACGTATAAAATAAATCTGAACCTATATAAAATGAATCATCTGGCTCAAAAATATTATTGTATATATCCGGACAATTTTTTTCAATTATCTTTCTTGCCAAAAGCATACCGCATGTTTTTCCACCTACCAGTCCACTACCTACACGACGGTCATAAATTGTGATATAATCTTCAAAATTAAAGTATTCCTTGATTTTAGAAAGCATTTTTTCATCTTTCGTCATCATTAGCTCGCAAATCTTATCGCACTCATCATCGATGTTTTTACCTTCATCATACTTCATCCTAACATGAAGCATATATCTTTCCCAGCTGTCCAATGTCTGTCCGTCAGGAGATTTGTTGGAGTCATTGATAATTTTATAATATCTGCTAACCTCCTGACCCTCCTGCAGAACTTTAACGGAACCAATTTTAGGATTAAATTTATGCCCTAAAAACATGGTTTGAGAATACCTGTTCCATACCTTTAATGGAGAAACATAAACCTCCTCAGGAGAATTAGAGTATACATTTAATAACAACTGCGTAGTTTCACGAATTTTAGCTATAGCATCATAGGAATGTCTTCCACGAATAATTGGGAAATATGCAACAGTATCCAGCTGGAATAAAAATGGACAGGTAACCTTAAAGAAATTTCCCATCATCAAATCTGTTGACCATACGGCCTGAAGATCACTTAAACAGTCAAAAACATAAAATGCATCGAATCCTTCCTTTTCTATAATTCTGTGAACTTCTAAAGTAAATGTCTCAAACTGATTGTACGGATTTACCTTATATATTTTAATCCCGTCACGTTCTATCATACAAAACTCCATGTCAGGATTATTCTCTTCAATTTCAAGCAATTTAAAATCTTCATCAGTCATTTCTATTAATGGAGGATGATTGGCAAATCGAATGTATATTAAGTTTCGATTATCTTCTTTTGCTTGTTTTACATAAGGATTGACAAAGTAAGAAAATTCATTTAAATTTGTAACATTCCATACTACATTATCTCCCAAACGAATATTATCCAAAGCTTTGTCAAGCCCAGGAATTCCAGATTTAACTCTATCGAATGCGACCATAATATTATCTCCGAATATTTATTTTTAATTTTTTAAAAAACCCAATTTTATCTTGAATTTTATATTCAACCACCATATACTATCATTAATATTTTTTGCTCACCATAGGCACTCCAGTTAATTGTGAAGCTTCCATAGTCAATGCAACGAGATCCTGACGTTCAAGATTTTCTATATCTGTATTTCCTGCCTGCTGAGTTAAAGACGTTACTTCCTGAGTCATTGCCTCTATGTAATTTGCAACCTGCTGACCTTTTCTTATTGGATCCAGTCTTCTTCTAAGTGCTCTTTCCTGTGTTGCGATTCCTTTAGGACAAATACCTTCAGAACAGGACTGGCAGACCTTACAGCCTACAGAAATTAATGCAGAGGTAGCGATATATACTGCATCTGCACCTAAAGCTATTGCTTTTGCAACATCCGCACCAGATCTTATTCCACCTGCGGCAACAAGACTTACTTCACTTCTTAAATTAATTTCTTTAAGAGCATCATCTGCTTTTACTATTGCTTCTATTGTAGGAATTCCGGCATGCTCTGTAACAACCTCAGGTCCAGCACCGGTTCCTCCCTGCATACCATCAACCACAATTATATCTGCACCGGCTTTTGCTGCAATTTTTACATCCTGTTCAACTCTTCCTGATGCGAATTTTACAATAATAGGTACTTTCCAGTCAGTGATTTCTCTTAACTGATTAATTTTCATACCCAAATCTTCAGGTCCGACAATATCCATATGTCTAGCAGGACTTAATGCAGAGGTTCCTTCAGGAATATTTCTAACTCTTGCAACTTCTGCAGTAACTTTATGTGCAAGCAAATGTCCGCCCATACCTGATTTTGCACCCTGACCAATTTTAATTTCAACAGCTTCTGCATTGTTTAAATAGCTTGCTGAAACTCCAAAACGGCCTGATGCATACTGTGCGATTAATTTATCAGCATATTTTCTTTCTTCAGGAAGCATTCCTCCTTCACCAGTATTGGTTATTGTACCCACTTTACTGCTTCCAATAGCTAATGCAATTTTAGCTTCTTTACTTAATGCACCAAAAGACATTGCTCCAATCATGATAGGAGTATCAATTTCTATAGGATTTTCTGCAAATCTATCCCCAAGCACTACTGAAGTTTTACATGTTTCTCTGTATGAATCTATTGGAGGTCTTGACACCTGTGCCGGCAGTAAACTTAAATCATCGAATGATGGGATTTTTCTGGTTAAACCACAACCACGGACTTTATATACTCCACTTTGACTTTTACGTTTAATTTCCACCATTGTTGAATTTGACCATATTCCTCTGCCTTCATCAACAAGAGGTCTGACATATATTGCATGTGTTGGACACATTTCTTCACAGATTTTACATCCTACACAATTTTCCTGGTGAATTGGTAGCGGTTCATCATTAATTACTTCATAAACTCCGTGAGGGCAATTTGAATAACAGCTATAACAGTTTTTACATGATGATTTTTTAGGATTATCACACAAATACCAGCAGCAGCCAGGCCTATCATTATTCTGTTTACATATTTCCAGTTTTCTTTCAACAGTAAATGACATTTAATTACCCTCCTCTTTTATATTTTTTAACGGTTTGAAAACAGGACAGACTGAATATTTTGTTCCTCCGGATTTAACAACATCATCAATCTGGTTTGTTAATTTTGCGTAAGGTTTCCAGGCAAGGTCATCTTTTTTATCAACAATAAGTGCATCCGTTACAATATCTTTAGTCAATAAATAGTCAATTAATGTTGTAACAATGGATCCGTCTTGTCCCTGAGTGTGTTTTAAAGATTTAACTGACAATACTTTTATGAAGTCACCAATTGCCTTTGAATTGTCATTTCGTAAATCTTCAGGTATGAAAGTCCTAGGACAAACCGCAAAGCATGCATGACAGTCAGGAGGGCATTCGCCTTTCATTCTTGGTTTTGTATCATCAATTATAATTAAATTATCCGGACATGCATATTCACATGCTCCACAGAGCACACATGCTCCAATATCTATAACATTTGATTTTAAATCTGAGAAGTTAGATACTGAAATTTCCTCATCAATACCATTATCTGATTTTTTCCTTTGATATAAGACAGGTCTGGCCAGAAATTCTCTTCTTTCTATATGTTCCAGATTTTTATTAATTTTATTTTCGGCTAGTTTATTTAGCAAATCAAATTGTGATTCGGTAAAATCTTTAGCTTCAATGAATTTTTCTTTTATTGCTCCATCAACTATTTCTTCACCTTTTTTAGTTCTTATTATTAATGTTGACCAACCATTTTCTGATCCGATAGAACCTATTGAAATATCAGAAGTTTCTGATGTTAATTCAACACAAATATTACAGTTTTTTCTAATAATCCTTTTAGCTACAGATAAAGGTATTTTAACGCTTTGTCTATTTTTTAATAATAAAAATACAAATCCCTTATCTACCTGGAATTTTTCAATATCATCCATTTTTAAGTCATACTCTTCCAAAAGATGTACAAAGTATTTATATGAAAAATTCTCCATACAAAATAAGCCCAGTTTAACATCAATAGAGCTGTCCGTATAATATTGCAGTTTGGATGCTGCCATAATTTCACATGGTGTTCCAACCATAGCTATTCTATGTTCGCTCATTTTTTTAGCCCCTATTGTATATTAACAATTTTTTTAAAATTCGTATAATCCGTATCCGTCAGTTCAAAGCCATATTCAGTTAAAATTTCTTTAAGCTCTTTTTGATCTTCAGGTGTGCATTCTTCCATAACAGCATTTTTTCCTAAACTTTTCACATTTCCAAGAACAAATATGCTTCCTCTCATAATTGATTCGCCGACATCATCAGTCACATCACCCAAAATTATGAGTTTACCACCCATCATAAGCAGTCCAGTCATGAATCCGCTATTTCCGCCGATTATTACTGTTCCGCCTTTCATGATTTCTCCAGTTCTTGAACCGGTACTTCCTTTTACTATTACAGTTCCACCATAGATTCCCTGTCCTGCACCATCACCGGCTGTACCTTCAATAATCAATTCACCTTCAGTCATATTATCTCCAGCAAACCATCCGGCATTTCCATTGATGTGTATTCTTGGTCCGTTAACCATTGTTCCAACAAAATAACCTGCAGAACCATTAATCTCTATGTCCACATCTTCAGTCAAACCGGCACAGATATTGTGTTTAGACTCAGGATTGTCAATAATGAGTTTATCATGAGATATAGCCAGTTCTTTTACGGTACGATTTAATTCTTTTTCATCCATGTATTTTGCATCGATAACATATTCTTTCATAGACAAAACTCCCCATTAAATCGTATAAGCCCTTGTTTCACCAGGAGCGATTTGTTCTATTTTATTAGAATCGATGACATCATGCAATGCCATTTCTTCTGAAGCAATAGCAAAAATTTCATCAGTTTCAACCATTACCCCAGGTCTGAGACCAAGTTTATCCTTTGCAATACCAATACCATTAGGAGTCCCCACCAATATTGAAAATGGACCATCCAAATCAATTACTGCTTGATCCAAAGCTTCTTCTAATTTGTAACCCTGATTGAGTTTATCTGCCATGTAATGAACAATACATTCAGTATCATTAAATGATTCAAAAGTATGTCCTTTTCTCTCCAATGGATCTCTTATTTTCCAGTAATTGGTGATTTGGCCATTATGCACTACAGTTATATCAGGTATTATGTAACTCTGATAAGGATGTGCATGATAACGGTCTACACCACTTTCCGTAGCAAAACGGGTATGTCCTATTCCATGTGTTCCCATCCTGTTTTGAACATCAAAACGTTCTGCAATGTCTTTTACTTTTCCAGTGTCTTTTATCATTTCAAAGGAATGTGAACCGTTGATAACCCTTACATTTTCCAATTCATCAATTTCTCCTATGAATGGCGGCAAAAGAGAATACTCATCCAACAATATTTTACATTTATATACATCAGAGTCCCCTACAGACTCAATTAATTGTTCTTCAAATATTGGACTTACCTGGGTTAATAATGATTTTAAATTGTCTAATACACCTCTTTTTCTTTTTACTTCAACATTTAATTGATAATAATTATCAGGAAAATTCAAACTGCCGTAGATTGCATAACCTGCTGAATCCGGACCTCTATGTTGTAATGATTCCAACATTGCTGTTAATGCCTCTCCTACGGGGTGAGTTTTTTTATCTTTGTATATTACACCTGCTATTCCACACATTTTTCTACCTCCAAATAAAATAAACGGTTAATACACATATTTAAGTTAATGAAACAAACCCAACCATTAACTTAACTTAATCCTAGTTTTAATTCTTCATATGCCTTTATAAAATCCTAAAATTACCATATGCCTTAAAATAATAATCATGAGATTTTAATTTTAAATTTCCTATATGCCTATACTAAAATTACCATATGCCTTAAAATAATAATTAAATACCCGACTCCTCAATTTACACCTCCGAAAAACTAAAATCAATTGGTAGAATAATTTAAATTAAACTACCAATAAAGAAATAATTTATACGTTTAAATACTCATCTCTTTCATAATCGAATACTTGTATTCTATAAGAATCCCATTCTGCTCTTTTGATGTTATAGAATTGATTAAATACTTTTTCACCAAGAGCATTTTTAATTACTTCATCTTCCTCTAATGAATGATATGCTTCCCATAAACTGGTTGGTAAACTGCAAATTCCTTTTTGCATAATTTCATCTTCACTGTATGCAAACAAGTTTTCTTCTGTAGGTTCACCAGGGTCGATTTTATTATCCATACCATCTAAACCAGCTTCAAGCAATACTGCAAATGCTAAGTATGGGTTACATGATGGATCAGCTGATCTGCACTCAATTCTGGTACCTAATCCACGAGATGCAGGAATCCTTAATAATGTTGACCTGTTTTTGAAACCATAAGCGATGTAACATGGAGCTTCATAACCTGGTACTAAACGTTTATAGGAGTTGACTGTTGGTGATAAAATTGATGATAATGCTGGTGCATGTTCCAATAATCCTCCAATGAAGTATAATGCATCCTGTGATATTTGAGTTTCAGTGTCCGGGTCATAGAAAATATTTTCTCCATTTTTAAATAAACTCTGATTACAGTGCATTCCACTACCATTAATTCCCAAGAATGGTTTTGGCATGAATGTTGCTTTAAAACCTAATTGATTAACTAATGCTTTAACAGCTTCTTTAAATGTAATAACTGCATCAGCTGTTTTTAAAGCATCCGCATATTTGAAGTCCACTTCATGCTGACCTGCTGCGACTTCATGGTGGCTTACTTCAACATTAAAGTCTAATTTTTCTAAACCTAATACAATTTCTCTTCTAATATCAGTACCTTGGTCTAATGGTTCTACATCAAAGTATTCTGCTTCATCTGCAGGGATGTAATTTCCGTCTTCATCCTCTTTTATAATAAAGAATTCTGGTTCCGGACCCATATTAAATTGGTATCCTCTTTTTTCTGCTAATTGTAAAGATTTTTTAAGTACTCCCCTTGGGTCTCCATCATATGGTTTTCCATCGGTAGTGAAAATATCACATATAAACCTACTTGTACCTTTTGATTCAGGTCTCCATGGAATTGTTGAAAATGTGTCAATATCCGGTTTTGCAAGTAAATCACTATCATTAATTGAAGCTAATCCTGCTACTGATGATCCGTCAAATAATAATCCGTCATTTACTATATCTTCAATATCATTTGCTTTTTTAAGAGGGACTGCCATGCTTTTTGGTAATCCATGTATATCTGAAAATTCTAATTTCAAAAATTTTATATCATTTACCTCAACGGTCTTTATAATTTGGTCTAATTTATTATCTTTTGCTGACATTTTTTCACATCATTTTTTTAACTATATTACCCATAATCTGAATAATATGGAACTTGGAAAAGCCTTTCGACTAAATGAATATAACAATAATATATAGTCGGAAGGAATGTTCCTTCCGATTAAATAATTTATTAGTATTAATATATAAATATTTTGAATAGAACATGAAAATTGAACAAAAATTGAACATAAATTATTAAATAATATTACTCAAAAATAGCTATTTGTATGAATTTAAAGTCAAATAAATGAAAAAAAAGAATATTAAATTAAGATAAAAAGAATTTAAAAAATAAAAACCATGGCATCTAAACAATGATATGTTTAGCACCATTTAATTTGTTGAAATCCAACATTAACACAAAAAAACTAAATTGGGTCTATAATACCATTTTCAGTAATGATACCAGTAATAAATTCACTAGGAGTAATATCAAATGCCGGATTTATCACTTCAGTACCTTCAGGACATATTCTGGCTCCGCCGTAATATCTTACTTCATCACCGTCCCTCTCTTCAATGATAGTATCAAAGATAGATGCTTCCATATCAAATGTGGATAATGGAGCGGCCACATAAAATGGGACATCATGTTGTTTGGCAGCCATTGCAACCATAAATGAACCGATTTTATTGACAACACCACCTTTAGCTATTCTATCAGCACCAATAACAACTTTATCAATTTTTCCCTGTGACATTAAAAATCCTGAGGCGACATCCGGAATTAATTTAACCGGAATATTTTCCTGCTGCATTTCCCAAACACTTAAACTGGCTCCCTGACCCCTAGGTCTTGTTTCATCACAGATTACATTAATATTTTTACCTGCATCACGGGCTGCTCTAAAAACACCCAATGCAGTTCCATAATCAACACATGCCAGTGCTCCAGCATTACAATGAGTTAAAACAGTATCTCCATCATCAATAATCTCAGAACCATATTTTCCAATAGCCATGTTAGTATCAATATCTTCCTGATACATTTTTAATGCTTCTTCTAATGGATTATCACTATTTAATACCCTATCCACTGCCCAGAACAGATTAATTGCAGTTGGTCTTGCAGCTTTAATTTCTTCTGCAGCCTTATCCAAATCTTCATCATTCAAATAAGCTAAAGCCATTCCAAATCCTGCTGCAACACCTATGGCCGGTGCGCCCCTAACAATCATGTCCTTGATTGCTACAATAACTTCCCGGTAATTTTCACAATAAACATAAGTTAATTCATCCGGAAGTTTAGTCTGATCAATTAATTTTAATTTATTATCTTCCCATTCAATAGTTCTCATAGATAATAATTTAATTTAAAATAATATAAAAATTTAATCTTACACTATACAAAAGAATATTTATTTTAATAAGTATAAATTAAAATCATGAAGTTATCAAAGTCAAAAATCAATAGCTATCTCAAATGCCCGCGTGAATTTAAATACCAGTATATTGATGAAATTGAAATGCCCCCAAATGAATATATGGAACTGGGAAGCAATGTTCATTCAATAGCTGAAGATTATGTTAAAATTTACGGTGATAATCCCCAGGAAAATCCGAGATATTATCTTGATTTAATAGCTAAACAAAAAAACATGAATATTAACGATATTGATGTTCATTTGGATAGTTTGGCTTCTTTTTTTGAAAAAGCATTTATAGAAAATGATTATAAAGTTTTCAGCCAGGAAGAATATCTGACCGATGATACTCACAATTTTAGTGGAATTACAGACATTATTTTAGAAAATCCTGAAGGAGAACTGGTGGTTATTGATTATAAAACTGGATCATCATCATCTTTTAGCAAATGCAGATTGGAACTTGGATATTATAAAATGCTTGTCGAAAGCAATTATAATAAGCCCGTAATAAGTGCAGGAATATTTTTTACAAAAGACAAGAAATTAAGATTATTGGAATTTAAAGATGAAGACAATAAAAGGAAATATATTTGCAATCAGGAATTAAATGATGGCCTTGATACATTATACAAAGTCAGAGAAAATATAAATGCCAGAAAATTTCCTAAAAAAGAACAATTTTTATGTAGATACTGCACATATTCAGATATCTGCTTTAACGATAGAGATTAAAAAAAAGAAATTAAAAAAGTGATTATTTTTCAATTACATAACCACTGTTTTGACCTTTAGTTATAAATATAGGTGCATCTTCACCTAAAAATTCGCGAGTTGCTTTTAATACGGATTCCTTATTTCTTTCATCGACTACAGAATAAATAGTTGGTCCGAAAGAACTCATTCCAACACCATATGCACCATTATCACGTAAATGCTGCATTAAATTATGCATTCTTTCATCATATAATGTTAATTCTGCTTTTTGGAATCCTCTTTTATGAATCTCATCGATACATTTTCCGAATTCTTCAATATCTTTTTCAAGCATTGCAGGAATCAGATTCATAAATACAATATGAGACAGTTGTTCCACTTCTCTTTGAGGGAGCGGACAGAATCTCTGGAATAAGTTAACTTCTTCACCATCATGAATGGATAATCCGTATGGAGGTATTGCAATTAACACATCCCATTCCTGAGGAAACTCATATCTTCCAATAAGTGGAGGCGGACATGCACTTGATGCTGAAGAAGGTAAAAACGTAGCTTTTTCCTTTAAACTGTGTCCTCCATCAGCAATAAAACCTCCTTCTTCGAAACCATAAGTTCCGATTCCTGAAGTACCACCTCTTCCAACAATTGAGGACAGTTCAACAGAATTTTTTTCAATTCCAACAGTTTCACACATTAATTTAGCAGTTGCAAGAGCAATTTGAGTACCGGATCCAAATCCGGAATGTGCTGAAAATGCATTGTGAACTTTAAAATCAAAACCGATATCCAAATCAAAATTATTACAGATATCTTCATAAGCCTGTTTTATTTTTAAATTACATTCTTCAATTGCTTCTTCATCTGTAATACTTTCATCAAATTCCACTGTTACTCCACTTTCTGTTTGAGTACTTTCTAAAATGAATTGTGGGTTTTGTAGAGAAAATCCGATTCCCCCATCAATTCTTCCATATGAACCATTTAAATCCAATAAGGTTATATGGATTCTAGCAGGTGTTCTTATTATCATCATTATCGCCCAAAAAAATATATTTTATTACAATATAATTTCTTTAAATTTAAATATAAAAACTTTTATATGCATATATTAAAAAAAAAGTTAAAATATTAATTTTAACTTATTGCAATTTTATTGGCAATTGAATAAGCATCCCAAAAACGGGTAATGATATATCCCAGAAATTAAGTTAATATTCAATATATCAACCCAATTTCATCAGCAGCACATAGAACATACAACAAACATTAAAGATTAGATTTTCACAATTAATAGTTAAACACATTTTTCAGAAACAATTACAGTAAAAATCAGCACATTGTTAACTTTAAAATTGTTATCCATACACTACTTTCAAATTTTTTAATCAACATTGAATTCGACTATTTCACCATTTTCATTAACAATTTTTGCAATAGTCTCTTGTGCATCCTTAAGTTTATCATCACAAGCTTTAACTAAATCCATCGCTTTTTTAAACTCTTCAATTGCATTATCTAAAGGAACATCACCTTTTTCTAATTTTTCAACAATTTCTTCTAATTCTTTTAAATTATCTTCAAAACTGACATTTTCATCTACCATACTAAATCACCTTTGTGTTAACATTACCATCATTAAATTCAACTTCCAACTCATCACCAGACTTCAAATCCTTAGAACTGGAAATAACTTTACCTTCACTTTTAGCTAAAGTATAACCTCTTTTTAATGTATTTAAAGGATTTAAAAGTTCCAACTTTGAAAATTGCAACAAATAATTTTCCCTTTTAGCCTTAATAATACTTCCAGGATTTTTAAAAACAGACGAACTTTTAACCAAATCCAGTCTGCTTTGATTTTTCATTATTAAAGACTTGGAAGAGTGTACTAAACGATTTACCGTTAAATCGAGCTGCATTTCCTTTGGAGCATAGATTTCACCAGGAGATGTGAATAATTTTTTTGAAATAATATTGTCCAATCTAGCCATATTTTCATTTAAAGTTTTATTAATAGCCAAATTAGCTCTTGAATTAAACTGATCAACATCATTTCTAATTTCTTTAAATTGAGGAACTGCCAATTCAGCAGCGGCAGTTGGTGTTGGTGCCCTCAAATCCGCAACAAAATCTGCTATTGTAAAATCTATTTCATGACCAACGGCACTGATAACAGGAGTATTGCACATATAAATGGCTCTTGCAACAATTTCCTCATTAAAGGCCCACAAATCTTCAATGCTTCCGCCACCCCTTCCAACAATCAAGGTATCAAGATTAAAATTTTCAGAACGTTTAATTTGGCGAACAATATTTTCACCAGCCCTATCACCCTGAACCAATGATGGAAAAAGCATTACCTCACATAAAGGCCATCTTCTTTTAATTGTCGTTATGATATCACGAATTGCTGCACCATTAGCTGCAGTAACAACGCCAATTCTTTTTGGAAATTTTGGGATTTTCTTTTTATGGTCCTGTTCAAACAACCCCTCTTTATTAAGTTTCTCTTTTAATTCCTCAAATTTTCTGTGCAAATCGCCGATACCATCTTTAAGGATTTCATCAGCATATAATTGATAATTACCATAATTTTTATAAACTTCAATTTTTCCTTTAATGAGAACTTTCGTACCGCTTTCAGGTTTGGATTTAAGTTTATATTTCGCCCCAAACATTACTCCCTTAATTTGACTTTCTTCATCTTTTAAAGTGAAATATAAATGTCCACTAGGATATAATTTAACATTCGACAATTCTCCTTTAATAAGAATATGCTTCAAATTTGAATCACTGCGAAATAACTCACTAATATAGTCAGTTACTTTGGATACAGTGATATATTCCTCAACCATAAAATATCACCATAGGTAATATTTTGTTGATAACAAGTAAATAATTTTTTTGTGAAATTAACAAACATCACAAAATTTTTATTTAATTAAAATTAAATTACAACTATCCAATCACAAAAGGCTTTTTTATGATAGATAAAGATTTAAAACTTGAAACAAAATGCTATGATGCAAATGAATATGGATATTTATATGGATTAAACAAAAAAATTCCTGATGAGGAATTTGAAAAAGTAAAACCATATATGAGAAATTTTAGAAGAAAAGATTTTTTAGACGGAATAATAAAAGTCACCGGAAGACCAGAAGGATATAGATGCCTAGAAGAAGATGTGCCAAAAGTTGAAGAAATCCTGGGAATAGAAAACACCCTGGAAAAAAGACAAAACAAAATTAAAGAAGCATTTAAAGATCCTATTAAAAAAGCAAATCTCAAAGATAAAACATATGAATGGCTCAATACTCTTTTTAAAAATGGTGGGACACGACCAAAACAGAATTTAAGTCGATTGGCAATCCATTCAACCAAAATATATGACCCCGAAGATAGTTTTAAAATAGGCAATGAAAATGGTGAAGGAACTCTATTCATTTACACCCCTCACGGAATGTGGTACATCATTAACAATTGTGGAGAACATAGTGATTTAAGCCTAAACAATGTAGAAACACCAAATGGAGGAGCCATTGGCTATAGATTAATGTATGATGATACTCTAGACACATTAATCAGAATATATACTGAAGAGAATGAATATAGTGGCGAAAAACTATATTAGTAAAATAGATATTATAATTGGGACATAACTTTTACCATAATATAAAAATAGGGAATAAAATATGCCGGGTTTAAATCAATATCTTGATAAATTCAAGGAAAAAATTGCAAAAAAAGATAATGAAATCGAATTTATTCGCCCTCAAAAAGAAATAATGATGTACGATGCGGTTAATATAGATACAAACAACACATGTAATCAAAGATGCCGTTTTTGCTTTACCCCATTTGATGAAAAACCAGTTAATATGGATTTAGATACATTTAAAGCAGTGCTTGAAGTATTGCCAATGGTTAAAGATTATGCTGGCGGAGGATATGGGTTTTACTTTTCATGCATATATGAACCAACCATAAATCCGTTATTTTTAAAATGTTTAAAATTATTGCCCCCGATAGCTAAAAACAAATGTTTCTTAACAACCAATCTTGCAAGACCAATGGATGAAGAATTTATCAAAGATATATTGTCCTCAAATATCCGTTTAGTTAATATTTCAATAGAAAGTTTAAATCCAGCCAAATTTGAGGATATTACACAAAACAGCAAATTCCACCATTATAAAAATAATTTGGATACATTGGAAAAAGTGATTAATGAAAATAACCTGGATATTCCAAATTTAAGATTCATTACAATATTACTAAAAGAGAATAAAGACGAAATTATTGATTTGGTAAAATATACCTGCAAGCATTTTCCTATTGAATCACATGAAATAAGAACCCCTTATCTTAATGATTATGAAAATATGGAATGGAATAAAAAGCAATTCTTATCAAAAAAAGAAACTGAAAAAATAATATCTCAGCTAAATGAATTAGACTGTCATGTTGATATAAATATTTTATCCTGTGATGACTTGGATGAATTTGAAAATGAAAATAATAATCAGAACGCAGAATTAGACATTTTTAAAAAGGCCATAAACAATTTTGAAATCGTAGAAGATTATGAATATTTATTTTTAAGAATAGATTCTGATGGAACATGCATTGATAAAAAAAATAACACCCCCGAAAAAATATCTCTCGAAAATCCGGAAAAATTCTTTAAAGACAAACTCTATGAATTATATTCATATAGAGCCGAAATTGCAAACTGCATAGATTATAATGAAAAGAAACAAACTTTAGGTGATGGATTTATTTTAATAGATAAATTAAGTGAAAATGATGCATACATCGAATTGAGCGGATGGTGTTGTCCAGATAGAAAAGTTAATACTGACAATCTTATTATAAAATTAACCGGTTTAAATGGAGATATCAAATATTATTATACATCAACAAAAAAAAGATTTGATGCAGATGAATTTAAAGGAAAAGAAAAGGGCTGGTGCGGAGGATTTACAACATACATCGACAAAACACAGTTAAAAGACAATAAATATTATATAGATTTCATTTATAACCATGATTCCAATGAACATGTTATATATAGGTGGGAAAATGGAATATTAACTGATTAATTTTTTCATTTTTTTTTCAGAAAAAATAGACAAGTTTAAAATCAATAACATCCATATCTATATAATGAATTATATCTAATGAATAGATTTTATTATGGGGATATTTATATGCAAAGTGAATTTGATAGCACTGAAGAAAAAATTATTAATGCCACATTTAAAATTCTTCAAAAAGAAGGTATTGATAAGGCTACAACAAAAAGAATTGCCAGTGAAGCTGGCGTTAATGAAGTAACTATTTTTAGAAAGTTTGATACTAAAAAAAATTTAATCGAAACTACAAAAGAGCATTATTTCAATGAATTTCTTGAAAAAATTGAATCAATTTTTGATTTCACTGGTGATGAAACAATTGAAGAATATCTTGGTAAAAACTTTGAAGGACTTTTTGAACTAAAAGACAAAGATTTTAGTATAATTAAGATTTCTATGGAAGAAGTTCGTGAAATTCCAGAAAAAAAGCGTTTAATTTCAGTAATTACAAATACTATGCTCAACAAACTTGAGGAATTTTTCAAATTACAAATTGAAAAAGGCGAAATCAGAAATGTTGATACTCGAGTATTGAGTATAAATTGTTTTAGTGTAACATTCCAATCCATTGTTTTAAGAAAAGTTTACGATGAAAATGCAGAACTGGACTCACAAAAATATGCGGATGCATTTTTAGACATATTATATAATGGAATAAAGAAAAAATAATTTTTTTTAAAAATATCCTTATTTCTTTCCTTTTATTTAATTATTTGAACATGAAAGTTAGTACTTACATTCAAAAATCTTTATATACTAATTTATTCCATATAACAAATTAAACCACAGAGATAAATAGAAAATAATTTCTCTGAGGTTAAATTAAATTAGAGGCGATAAAAAATGGATGGAAAAAAAATTTTTTTCATATTTATCATTTCTACACTATTAATAGGTGGTGCTTTTGCAGCCAAAAGTGTAAATGATTTCAAAGTAAACGATGCATATAAACATGTATTCGGTGACGATTATTATTCAATAAATATTGATGATAAACAAGATTCAGGAATCACAATCTATAAAAATGTAGATGACGATAATCACAAAGACAATGATCGTTATGACCACCTTATTAAAGATGAAGGTAAGGACTACTTAAAAGCTGACAATGACATGAAAATCGATAAAAATTCAGATAATACTGCTAATTTCACCGATAGAGATCATGCAACACATGGTATCTCAGAACTTGTAGAAGTTGACGGTCAACAATTTGTTGTTGTAGCATGGGCAAAAGATTCAAGTAACATTCAAAATTCCGATTTAGCTTTAAAATTAGCTGAATTTAACCACAATAATCAAGTAAAAGTACTTGCATTCTAATTAATATCATTTTTTGATATTAATCTTTTCTTTTTTTAAAGGTTTTGTCAATAAATCCTTAATTTAATAATTTTACTTATTATGAATATTTTTTTATTCGATGCTAGGACCTTATTGAACTTTGTTAAGTTTTGAATATTTTAACAAATATTCATTAAATGATACTTCATGAAAATATAGTTCAAAAAAATTCATCCAAACTTCTTTTTAAAGTTTTAAATTATTTATATCATTACTTCCATATATTATATGTGATAAAATGCATCATTGTTTAATAAATCACATCAAATGCTAAAAAAGTATGCTTGAATAACATTATGTAGAACATGAAAAAATAATAAGGTTTTAGCATTAATTTCAAATCCCAAAATATGTCCTTAAACTCACATACAACAAAAAAAAACGGATGAAATTAAAATTGATCAATGTTACAAGCGAAAATGGTTGAATGAATATGAATATTGATAAATCTAAATTAACTCAATTCATCAAAAATAATCTGCCCATTATCGGCTTTTTTATACTGATGCTGGCACTCCACAAAATTATGTCATTCGTGGGTGACGATATTTGGTATGCAAAGGTTTTATCAGATCAATCATTAGGCAATTTCATATCTTTTAGATACTATGAATGGTCCAGTAGACTACTTATAGACTGCATTACAGTAATTTTAGCTAAAGAAAACTACCTTATCTGGAAACTACTTGATATAATACTCTATACCCTTGGCGTTTATCTACTTATAAAATTCATCAATAAAGACAATAATAAGTATATTACATTAATTGGAGTGTCATTATTCTTAATGTACCCATTCTTTGATATGGCGAGTGCTGGATGGATAGCTACAACTTTAAACTATTTATGGTGTTTTGTTTTTGCAATGATATCATTTATACCATTAATCAATGAAATAAATGGTAAAAAAACAAATATATTCATTTATATTATATCAATATTAAGTTTAATCTATGCGGTAAATCAAGAACAATCCTGCCTTTTGATTTTAGGAATTAACGCATCATATTTAATTTATTGCATAATCAAAAAGAAAAATATCAGCAAATATAATGTTTTAATTGTAATAATATCCGCATTAACATTTACAATGATTTTAACTTCTCCAGGTAATGATAAAAGAATGATTGTCGAAACTGCAAGATTTTATGTAGAATATGCAAACTTCGGAATAATTGAAAAACTATATTTAGGTACAATCCCAACAATTGGAATTCTATTAAAAGATAAAGTATTATTTACAGTATTTTACATAATTCTAAGTGCATCGACATTACTTAAAACAAAAAATAAAAATCTAAAATACATCTTATACTTTAATATCATATTAATACTTTTTTTAGTATTTTTTAAAACATTGATTGATATTACAAGCATTCCAAACTATTTAAAAATTGGATTAATGCATAACCCTATTGTTGTATCAGCATTTTCCACAGTGGATTCAATTACTAAAAGTATGCCTCTAATAAACGACACCATCCATTTATTTACATATAAAGGACTGCCAAACGCTGTTACAGCCTCTACAGTATTAGCAATTCTGATTAGTATTTATCTAATATTAAGCAGCTGTTGGATGATATTTAAAACATTTGGAAAAGAACAAATATTCCCATTAATTTTATTTATTGTAGGATTTATAACCAGATTAGCTGTTGGATTTTCACCAACAATCTTTGCATCAGGATCCAGAACCGCATTTTTCTTCTATACAACAATAATTGCAGTTACTCTTATGCTAATTAAGAAACTTTTTGATGAAAATACCCTCAGTAAAACTTCAGAAAAACGAATAACAATAATATTAGCCATTTTAGGATTATTTACTTATATGGGAGTATTTGCAATTGTTTTTGTTATGTTTTAAAAAAAATAGATTTAGTAATGACTTTGTGGAGTCATTCCTAAATGATGATCTTCGCTTTTTTTACCAGGAATTCCATAAGCATCCGCCCTACATTGAGTACATGCCCTAAATACCGGTATTATTTCTTCTACTTGCTCACGAACACTTTCCATCATTGAACAATCAGGACGTGAATAATGCTTCATTTTACCTAATGGTATTAACGGCAAAATATTCATTAAAGAAGCCCCTCTTTTTTTAACTTCTTTTGCAATTTCAACAATGTGTTCATCGTTTAAACCTGGAATTAAAACAGAGTTAACTTTTACAACCATACCATTAGCTGCTGCCTTTTCAACACCATCCAACTGATTTTTGATTAAGATTTCAACAGCCTCATAATCCTTATATACTTTTCCTTCATATTTAATGAATGAATAAATATCTACAGCAATATCCGGATCAATTGCATTGATTGTAACAGTAACTGAATTTACTCCAAGTTCTGCAAGTCTATCAGCATATTTTGGAAGTAAAAGCCCGTTTGTACTCATACATTTAATCAAATCAGGATGTTTATCAGCCATTTTTTCAAAGAATTCAAATGTTGCTTCGTTAGCAAGAGAATCACCAGGACCTGCTACTCCAACAACTGAAATTGGACCATCAGCAGTTACATCATCAATATGAGCAATTGCATCATCAGGATTCATTATACAACTTGCTACACCCGGCCTATCCTCTTCATTGTTAATATCCCTTGTACAGAAATTACAGAAGATATTGCACTTAGGTGCAACGGGTACGTGAGCTCTACCAACTTTATCATGCATTTTTTCATTAAAGCAAGGATGTGCTTTAGTGATATGAGCAAATCTTGAACCTTTATGTTCATTCATAAAAACCACTTCTCCCCATTTATTTATAGTTATTTTATAACAAGTGTTATATATATTTTTCTACATTCCGCTTTCCAATTCAGCAATATATTCATTTGCTTTTTCAATCCATGCATCCATGATTAGCTCATCAGTAGCAACAACTGCTACAATATCTTCAGTAGACATGTCCTTTATAATTTTAAATCCTTCAGGCAAAATTCTAAATATTGCATCATAAATTCTTCTTTGAAGATTAGAGTGAGGGTCATCAATGACCAAAGTTTCTAAATTCGTTTGGTTTCCTGAAATTTCTAGTTGGTATCTGTTTGGCTGGTATATTTCATCTCTTGAAAACATTCTCCATAATTTATTTAAAATATTAGGGAGGTAATTTTCATCATCAACAAGAATCATAGTTACATCATCTGCTTTATTATAAGTTAATGAAGCAACATCTTTGAATTCAACAACAGTAGAAGTCTTTTTCATTTTAATAGCTAATATAAATACAGGATCATCAGGATTTACAAAAGCCTTTAAATCATCAACAGATGGACCTAACACCAAATCCTGAAAGATTTGTTTAATGATGATTTCATAAACTTCCGCACCTTTCTTATCATAGCATTCAACTAACATCAAACCACTCTTTATTTATTATCATTTCTGTGTCCCATTCCTGATACAAGAAGAGCTGCACCTACAGCACCAATGTGTTGGGAATATTCAGGAACGATAACTTCAATTCCACCTAAAGTTTCACTTACAGCTTCTACAAGACCTGAAATTAAGCTTGTTCCTCCAACTTGTATCAATGGTTCACGAATATCAATTTCCTGAAGTTGTTGCTCGTAAACTTGCTCTGATACAGAGTGACATGCAGCAGCTGCAACATCTGCTTTAGATCCGCCTGCTGCAAGAGTAGTAACAAGGTCCTGAATACCAAATACAATACAGTATGAGTTTAACATTGCCTTTCTCCAATCCCCCTGAACAGCTAAAGGACCGAGTTCAGTAATGTCAACATCCAGTCTGCGTGAAGTCATATCCAAAAATCTTCCGGATGCACCGGCACAAATACCACCCATGGTAAAGTTATCAGGAATACCGTTATTAACGGTAATTACTTTGTTATCCATACCACCAATATCCAATACAGTAGCTTCACCTTTTTGACAGTCAGCTAAATAAACTGCACCTTTAGCATTGACGGATAATTCCTCCTGAATAAGTTCGGCACCAAATTCCTGACCCATAGTAAATCTACCATAACCAGTAGTTCCAATACCATCCACATCATCCCAGTCATAATCAGTCTGTCCAAATGCTTCAGTAGCCGCAATTTTTGCAGATTCTATGATATCCTTAGTTGATGTCCAACCGGTTCCAATAACCTTATTGTTTTCCATCAGAACAGCTTTTGTAGTAGTTGAACCTGAGTCTAGACCAAGAGTAAGACCTTCTTGTTTTTCACGAGCAAGAATACTTCTACGAGTTACAGTAGTAGCTAATGCTTCCATACGGATGAATAATTCATCAGCTTTTGTCCTTTCAGTAAATGAATAGGTAACTACAGGTATACGAGTATTATGTTGTATGAAACGTCTTACTTCATTTCTTACAAGTGCTGCTTCAGCACATCTAAAACAAGTAGCAATAAATACTGCATCAGGTTTTGATCTACCTTCAACAATAGCCATAGCTCTTGCAATCATTAATTTTAAACTTGAACTTTGAGCAGAAAAACCAAATTTCTCATATGCTTCATCAATGTAATCCAAATCAATTTCTGGAAGAATAATTTCTGCACCAAATTTATTAGCTGCTTTTTCAATTTCCTTTTGAATTCCACTATATTCAGTTCCACATGAAACTAAAGCAATTTTTACCATATTTTATTCCTCCTCTGATTTTTCTTCAAGTGAATCAATGAAATCATTAATTTCATTAACCATTACATATGTTTCATCCTGATTTGTCGGATAAGTTATTTCTAAAACAGGAATATCACGATTTCTAAGTAAGAATATTGATAATTCATTAGTTCTCGCACATCCAATACAACCAAATCCGAACGGTGCACCATCAACAATAATAGCTGCTTCGGCTTCATCTATTAATGGTCCTATAATTGACATTCTACCACGAACCCCTGATGGAACCTCAATTGCCGCATATTTAAGACCTTTAATTGGATCTTCTTCAGTAATGTTCATTGGAGGAGAATCAATCTCCGGATCTTTGATTTTTTGTCTAATTTGTTTTTGAAGAACTAAAGGAGTATGACCTTTCCTTTCAATTAAATCTGCCAAGATTAATGAATTTGGAGGATAAATAGCTACTTTCACCATATTTTCACCTATAATTTATTTGTTTTCTAAACATTCATTCATAATTTCTTTAAAATCATCAACTTTAACTGGTTTTTTCTTTTCAACTGTAACATCTTTAGGATTTTCTAACGCTTCAGCAACATAACCAAGTATTGTATATTCTTTTTCCATTTGATGGAATCCTTCTCTAGGCCCAAATCTATGACCTCTGCATCTTCTAGGATCGCCTGGAGCAAATCCTCTCTCTTTAGTGAATATATGTGCAGGATCAAGTTTTCTAATCTCTTCAATAGCTTTTAAAACATCATCCTTTTTTCCACTAATCATTGATCCGTAACAGGTGTTTTTAATTGTTAAAGGCAATCCAAGCATGTGGAATTCACCAACGATTTCACTTTCGCTTACATGGGCTCCCGGTCCAAGAATAATCATACGAGTAATTACATCCGGATCCCAGTCTTCACTACTCATGTCAACTTTAGGACATAGATTCTCTGACATATACTACAACTCCTTCTTTTAATTCTTCTAAACCTTCAGTATTAGTAACCATTTTACCAACAATATTTGTTGCATTAAATGTTTCTGCAGTCGGTCCAAATTCCCGATTAGGTTCGAATCTAATACCTATCAAACCAGCACTTTTTGAAGCCATATTGGTAATACCAATCTCACATTCATTTACAACGTCAACGGGATTATTTTCAGGGACAAGACCTTTAGCCAATTTTTTATTTCCTTCAAAAATAGTAATATGCATTCCCGGAACTGCAAAGTGAACTTTAATCTTACCAACAGGATTTTCCAAAAGACCAGAAATTAATTTAAAGTATTTAACTGACCTTGGAGCATTATCAACAAATTTAACATCGCGTAACTCATTAGGATTAATAGCTGTTGTTACAACTTTTCCTTCTTTTAAAATATCAATAGTATGTCTAGGAGATTGCTCGACAATTAATCCATCATCATCGGTTACGCCCTCACGAACATGCTCAATACCCGCCTCTGCCAGTATTTTACTTGCTTCGCTTTGAGATTTAGACAGTAATAATAATCTTTGTTGTTCTGATTTAACAGTTATAAAATCATCTTTTTTCGCAATATCTATTATTTCCATTCCAGCAGTGACTTTACCGACAGTAGTATGATTTGGAGTCAATACTCTGTTTTCACGGTAAACATACATCCTACCTACACCATTACCAGCGTTTCTAATAGTTATTGTTCCTCTAACTCTTTGAGTAGTATCTTCTTTAGGTTTATCAATACCCTCTAATTCATAAAAACCTAAAAAAGAATTTGAATCAAAATTAACCTTAATTCTATTATCCTTAATTATTGAAAACAAATGTTCAACACAAATTGGTGAATCTTCATCTATTTCAAAAGAAATATAAGTGTATAACTCATTACCTTCTTCCAAAACAGTACTTAAATCAGAAATAGATGCACTGTCTGTTGTTGTACTTCTCTCAATAATCGGTTCAATAGAAGTTACTTTATCATCATCAGTTAATTCACTTAAAGTCTTTCTACCACCAATAACATTTGCAAAAATACCTTTATTGTATGGAGGTACACTGAATACATTAGTAATATTTTCTTTAAGAAGAATTAAATGTGTTGATTCATTACTAAAACTAGATAAACTTAAAACAACATCCCCCTCATAATATTTGAATTCGTCATGAGTGGGCTCCAAGTCAGTTACAATAGGTCCGATAGCAACTTCATTGGAAGTAGACCACCTAATAGATAAATCCACAAACTCCTCATATTGATTTTTCCATACATCAATCATAGGCTTTGCTTCATCATTATCAACCAACTCAATAATAATAGAACCTTTTGTTGTTTTGATTTTATATTTAGTAATATTCTTTTCCAGTTCTTTTTTACCTTTAATTAGACAAATAATACTACCAGGAGTATATGGGGCATTAGTTTCTCCAATTACATCTTGAATTGTAGACCCCTCAGCCACATCAATCTCTTTGCCATTAACTTTAATTAACATACAATCTCCTAATATATTGTTTAATATGTTAATTATGTTTTTCAATATAAAAATAGTTATTCATTTAAATATTTATCTTAAAATACGTAATTAAAAATACCCTAAAAAATAGAAAATAGAGGATTTTTAGTCCTCTTTTTTAAAATAAGTTTCTAATCAATTTTTACAAAAAAAATTAAAATAGGTGTGATTAATTAACCACATCATAATTTAAAAACAGGATTTTTATTCTGATTGAAGACTTCAATTGTCTGGTCTTCATAAGTAACATTTAATGTTAAATCATCAGTTACTTCACCGACAACATTAGCCTCTATTGAATATTTTGCCAAATACTCTTTAATAAAGTCACATTTATCTTCAGGAGCCGTAAAAACAAATCCAGAACCTGGGTATGATTTTAACCAGTCAGCCCAATCCATATTTTCATTTTTTGGAATATCCAAGAGGTTGACATTTGCTCCCTTGCCAGATGTTTCCAGAAGCATTTCCAAGGTTCCCAAAATTCCTGGATTTGAAATATCCTTGCCCGCCTTAACATAATCATGTTCGGCCAAATACTGAACTGCTGTAATTTGATCCTGAACCAGTTTAGCATCTTTATCATAAGTGGTATCCCAGTTTAGGCTAAACATTTCATGAGGCTTACCATCCAGATCAATAGCTACAATAACTTTATCTCCAGTTTTCGCATCAAAACTAGTAATTAACTTATCTTTTTGTGCAATTCCAACAATTGCCACACCTACAGAATCACAACCACCATCAGGATGTAGGTGTCCTCCAACCATCGGAACACCAAATTTTAAACAACCGTCCTTTATTCCAGTCAGTAAATCTTCATAAATCTCATCATGATTAATTGACATTATATTAACCATGGCCAGTGGCTTTCCGCCCATTGCAGCAATATCATTTACATTTACAAGAACTGAACAGTACCCTGCCCAATATGGATTGACATTCATAATTTGCCCCCATATTCCATCAGCAGCAATCAGCATGACCTGATTGTTCCCAATATCAACAGCAGATGCGTCGTCACCTATATCAATAATAACATCACCGGAAACATTATATGCTTCACTTAAAAGATTTATTACATTATCTATAGAGCTTTTACGTGTAACCCCTTCAAATTCCTGCACTTCTTTCATGAGTTTTTCAAAGTCTAAAATAAACCCCACTTCCTTAAATTTTATTAATTTTATATTTAATATTTCTATTATTTATTATTTCAATAATTTTATTTTCCAAATCAGTGATTGATTTAAATTCATTTGAGTTAATTAATTCCTTTTTATTGTTGAAAATTACTTTATGAATTTCTCCACCAATAATATCATCGTTTCCACTTTCAACTTCAAAAATTAAGGAATTTTTAGATTTGAATCCGTCTTCAACTACTTTATCCAAATCTCCGTCTGTAATACCTATGATTGGAATATTAAAACGATATAAAATATCTGATGCAATCAATGTGGTATCATCACCAATTGTAATTACCACAGAAGAATCTCTGAACTGATAAACATCCTCCCCGGCATGATCAAGAAATGCTACTTTAAAATCCTTTGAAACATCACTGTCTAAAACCCTTGGAGTCACTTTTGCTTTTCTTAAAAGTCCTGTTTTTACTATGGCAGTTTTTAAATCAATAGAGCCCAGTTTTTCAACACCATGTTCCTTTATCCTGCCACCAACAATATCGACTATCTGATTGTCCTTTGAAACCAGAACAAGTTTGTCTGATGTTGATTTTCCAATGACAACACCATTGACCATAATGTTTTCACCAGGACTGACTCCGTGAATAGTACGTCTTTGCCGGCTTTTTTCATCATCTTTAATGTGGGTTTCATAGATTTCTTCAGGCGTTACGATGTTTAAATCTAGTTTATTAGCAAACTCCTCGGCCAAATCGCTTTTAACTGCCCAGTTAATGATGCTGCCATCTTCTTCACCAGGCCTTTCAATCTGAATAATCGGAATATTGTTTTCATCAATCTTATTTTTATAGTGATTATATACTTTATAGCCAAAAACCTGACCAGTAGTGGAAGATTTACCATAATTTAAAAGGAATATGATATCTGAACCATTATCATGAAAAATTTTTAAGGAATCGCTTGGAACAAGTTTTTTTGAAATGTCAATGACATCCTCCAAAGACGAATCAATAACCGCAGTACGGCCCATTGTTCCACCAAGCCTTGCAGAAACGTCCCCATATTCACTTATTAAATCAATTAATTTTAATGCATACCCCGAATCAATAATATTGGGACCGTGGACAACTACACCAATTTTCATTTAGCCACCTTAATTCTCTTTTTAAATATTTTAGATCCGCAAACATCACAATCATCAAAAGGATAATCCTCATCAAATTCCTTTTTACATCCCTGACAGACCTTTTTCCAATTGTATATTTCTTTAATTCCTTCAGTTATAATTCCAGAATATGGAATATTCATTATTTTTAAAGTATTTTGAATCGTATAATCATCACTGATAACTTTTACAGATTTACCCTCATCCATAAGCATCAATGCCAAAGCTATTATCTTTTTATCCGGAACTGAAAGTCTTAAAATGTCTCCGGATTTGGATATGATTTCATCTGTTTTATCAATATAATCCTTTGTAACATCCTGCACTATTAATATACCGTCATCAACTGCACTATCATAGAGCAATCTTGATTCAAAATCCTTAATTTCTGCAGTGATTTCGGGAACAGTGAAATTATTTTTTGATACTGGTTTAAAACCATTAATGAATGCTGAAGCATCTAAAACATAATAAATTTCCATGAATATACTTTAACTTAACAGTTTATAATATTTTTTGAAAATTGATTTAAACCCAATCATAATCAGAAACAGCCACATAATTTTTTTTACTTAGATGAAATTTTTAATTGTAATATATGTAGTATTTCACAATTCTTCATCCCTCATTATCATGATAAAATCATTTTAAACCATCGTTAAATTAATTATCCCACCATTATACATAAGATTTTCACCCAATATTCCGGTAATATTCATAGAATATTCACCAAATTTTCATATATTTATATTAATTTGATGGAAAAAATGTAATAGTAGGAACATATTTCCATAGAACATGAATAATATCTAAAAAAAGAAAAAAATTAATGCTGTGATAAAATGATTTTAGAGAAAAATTATATTGAAAAGGACATGTTATTTATTGTCAAATCAGAAATCAGGTTAAAAATACTAACGGAACTGAATGATGAACCTCAAACAATTAAAGACATTGTAAATAAGACAAATATTGCATATTCCTCCGTTTCAAACAATATGAATAAATTGGAATACAAAAACCATGTTACTAAAGAAAACAGAGTTTATACAATGACCCCCATGACAAAACTATATTTTAACCAGCTTATGGAATTTAAAAAAAGCGTTGATGTGATAAAAAATTTTGACAGTCTATGGTACAAACATGACATAAATAACATCAATACTGAGCTGATTAAAAATATTACTGAGTTATATGAATCAAAATTGATAGAAACTGACCCTATTGATATTTACAAAACTCACAACAATATCAAGAAACAGCTGGAAAATTCCAAAAATATTAGGGGAATTCTGCCCTACATACATCCGGATTATCCAAAATTAATTGAAAACATAATGCAAAATGATGGAAAAATTGAATTGATAATGGGAAAGGATATCTATAAAGGATTAATATCCCAGATAGATAAGGATTTAAAGAACAGATGCATAAAAAACTCTTCTTTAAAAATTCATATCCTAAAAGAAAAATTAGATATATACCTGTTAATCTGCGATGAATCAATGAATTTGGGATTATTTAAAACTGACGGAAGTTACGATCAAAATAGAATTCTAAATTCAAATACTCCCGAATCAGTTAAATGGGCAAATGACTTATTTGAAACGATGAAAATGAAAGTGATTTAAATGACTGCGGATACTGCTAAAAATAACAATACACAGGAATTCAAAAATGTCAAATACCTTTTAACATCATCAATGAGAACATTAATCCTAGTGGTATTATATGATAATAAAAAAAACCTTAATGAAATCAGAAATGAATTGCAAAAGCCTTCAGCAACCATATTGCATGGCTTAAAAGAACTTGAAGAAAATAATTTAATCAAAAAAGATAGAAAATACTACGAATTAACATCAAACGGATATTTGCTTGCAACAAATGTAATAAAATTGATTGAAAACTGGCATTCAATTGAAAAAAATAAACTTTTCTGGAATAACCACGATTTAAGCGGAATTCCAGAAAATTTTTTAAACAAGTTATATCTTTTAAAGGATGCTCAGTTCATTTCATCAACGACAAGTGATTTATCAAATGCTTTCAACAAATACGTTGAGTTAATATCAACGTCAAATGAATTGACAATAATACTACCAATATATTCAGAAAATCATTTCAAATATTTGATAAAACAATTGAAAAACAATGAAATAACACAATTGACAATATTAATCAATACTAAAATACTACAAACCATGAAACAAAGCAGATATCTGAAAAAATCTTTGATTGAGAATGAAAATGTAAGAATAATTGAAACAGAAAAAAATCTTAAAATATTCTTAACCTACTCCCCTGATTTTATGGCACTGACATTATTTTTTAAAGATAATCACTATGATGACTCACAAATTATCATAGCTACAGATAAAAGTGCAATAAAGTGGAGTAAGGAACTTTTCAAACATTATATGGAAAGTGATAATAATGAGAGAAAAGAATAAAACGATAATAGCTTTGGAAATGATTCTCTTACAGAGAAAAGGTGGAAAAACATCAGCCAGAATAATAGAGCAAATACTAGAAAGGCCATATAATCCAAATCAAATGTCTAATATACTAAATATTAGTTACAACACGGCATATCGTCATTTTCAGATAATGTTAAAACACCATATAGTCGAAAAAAGCGAGGTAAAATATGGCGCCTGTTATTCTGCAACCAAATCACTGTTAAATGAAAAGGAGGAATTTTATCGAATTAAAGAGTTAATTTAAATATCAATTAAATATAAACTATTATAAAGTAAAAATTCAGGTGATTGAATGGGAAGTAAAACAACGAAAGAACATCAAAATGAATCCTCTTCAGATATATCCTGCGCCATCATTACATTAAGTGATAGCAGAAGCAAAAAGGAGGATTTATCCGGAGATTATATAGAAAAAGAAATTGAAAAAAGATATATCTTAAAATCTAGATGCATCATCAAAGACGAAAAGGATGATCTTTTAAAGGCCATTGAAGAAATGGCTGATGAAGGTATTGATGTCATATTAACTAATGGAGGAACTGGCCTTAGTGATAGAGACATCACTGTAGAAACAGTTGAAGAGTTATTCGACAAAAAAATTGATGGATTTGGTGAAATATTTAGAAATCAATCATATATCGAAATTGGTTCAGGAGCACTGCTTTCACGTGCAACTGCAGGTGTTTATAAAAAATGTTGCATATTTTCCATGCCAGGGTCACCTAATGCAGTTAAAACAGCTTTAAAAATAATTATTGATGAACTACCACACATCGTTCATCATGCCAAAAAATAAAATAATTTTAGATGGATTCAACATCCATCATTTTTTTTAATCATTTGCTGAATGCCGCAATTACAATACCTGGAGTAACATATGCTTCGATAACTGCTGCAATCAATAAAAAAATCACAGTCAATATCAGTGAAAAAAGAATGTCTTTTAGAATATAAGAATCTGAAACAGCTTCTTTAAAACTTCTTTTTTTAATAACATCAATTTCCAATTTTGTAATTAAAAATGCACCAGTTAATGTGAAAACACTTCCTCCCAAATATTCAAAGATGAAATGAGGAATAATTGACAAACAAGCAAAATAAAAATCGCCACCGAATGGTACGCCAATAGCTACAGCATTAAATATTATTAGCAACACTGAAATTATTGAAAATAAAAATCCACCAATAAAAATCATTAAATCAACTGATAAATTATGGATGAATAATCCTATAGCACCACCACTAACTTCAGAAAAAGGGATTGACACATTACTTTTACTCAATTCTTTAGTAATACTGCCATAATTATCTCCAGTCTGAATATTACCCACAATAATACCAATGACGAAAAATACTAGAAAAATTGCCAAAGCGACCAGTATCACTTTTTTATTTCTAGAAAAATATCCTTTTATATACTCTTTTGTGAAAATTTCAACCATTAGAACTCATCCACTTTAATTAAAGGTTCTAAGACAATTCCTTCTTTTTCAAATGCTTCACTAGCACCTTCTTGTCTGTCCACAACAACAAAAGCTCTTGTTACATTGCCGCCATTTTCCTGAATGGCTTTAATAGCTTTAAGCAAAGATCCTCCAGTTGTTGTTACATCTTCAACGACAATGACATTATCTCCAGAGTTTAACTCCCCTTCAATTAATTTAGAGGTGCCGTAACCTTTCTTTTCTTTTCTAATCATTAATAATGGAATTTTACTTTCAAGAGATACTGCAGTTGCAATTGGAACTGCACCTAAAGCAGGTCCTGCAACTTTATCAACATTATCTTCTGCAATCAGTTCTGTGATTAATTTAGCAATTGATGATAATATTTCAGGCTCTGTAATAGCTTTTTTCATATTAATATAGTAATCGCTTTTTTTACCTGAAGATAATGTGAAATCCCCTTTAAGGAAAACTTCATTTTCTTTTAATAATTGGATTAAATGTTCTTTAGATGTCATTATATATCATCATCACTTTTAAGTAAAACTTTATCTCCCACAGTTTTTACCAATTCTACAGGAATAACATTTTCACTATCGCGAAGTTGTTCTGAAATTCCTATTTTTTTAATTACCAAATCTGTAATTTCAAAGCTATCTTCATCAAAGATAATTTCTTGAACTTTACCGATAATTTTTATGTTACCATCCAAAACTTCCTTGTTGAATAATTCTTTAGTTCTCATTAAATCACCTATTATACAATATTATTAAATTATTAATTTAAATAGTTTAGTTTTGTAGAAATTTTTCAATCCAAAATGCTAATAAATACTTAACAGTATCGCCCCGACAATATTGCAAAAATGAATTGGCCAATTTATAAGCATTATCTTTTTTAAGAATACCTTTTTTCACATCATCAACCAGGTTTAAAATTGAAGAGGTAACGGCAATATTTTCCTGAATTTTTGAATCAATTTTTAGCTGTGAAATAAAGCTATGTTTATCTTGATTTATGCTATCATAAAATTCATTGATATCCAATTTATATCTATTTAATAATACCAAAACATTAGATTGTGAACTTGCAGTAATCCACACTTGCTTTTTAATTGCTACATGTATAGATTCAACTATACTTTTGCCAATCAGTTCACCTAATTTGGAATGTTTTCCAGCATTTGTTATTGAATTACCTGAATCCAAATTAGAAGCAATAATCAGTCCATCAGTACCAGTACCAGTTGCAAAATTATTTGAAAACTGAGAAGGAATTTTTAAATTATTCAATGCAACAGATTTAGCTTCACTAGCTACCATAAAAGCTTCAGCCAAGACATTATCATCAAGTTTTGAATTGATAAGTAAAATTGTATTAATTGTTCCAAAGTTAAACTCACCGTTTTCCTCATAATATGAGGCATCATCCCCCGCACAAACCGCATTTACACGAACACCTGCCGTTGTAACGGCCGTGACTTCTAGCTGCTTATACTTTTTAGTAACAATAGATAAATTCTTCATCAAAGCAAGAGTAACAAGACCTGTTGATTTTAAAGGATCAAAATTATAATTACTGCACAGTTTAACCAGATATTCATCCAAATCATGATTTTCCAAATAATCAATATTGTCCTGAGACAAATGATGATTGAAAACAAAATCTAAATCATTTTGAATTCCACCATTTAAAACAGAAGTAGAAAGAGTATTTCTTTTATTGAAAAATTTAATAAAAATCGAATCTTTAAAATAATACACTTCATCAGATGTTGAAGTTTTAAAAATAAGTCTATTATTTGACATAAATAAAAAAAGAAAAAGATGTAAATTAAATTTACATCATTGGAGGCATACCGCCCATACCAGGGTCCATTGGCATATCTTCAGCGCCACCAGAGGATGCAATTACATCATCAATTCTTAAAATCATTTCAGCTGCTTCAGATGCAGATTGGATAGCTTGTTTTTTGACACGTTTAGGTTCAATTACACCAGCTTCTTTCATATCTGCTACTTCACCAGTGAATACATCTAATCCCATGTAAGGACTGTCTTCTTGAGCAGCTCTTAAATCTACTAAAGAGTCAATGCTGTCTAAACCTGCATTTTCAGCTAAAGTTTTAGGTACAATTTCTAAAGCTTCTGCAAATGCATTTACAGCTAATTGTTCTCTTCCAGAAATGGATTCAGCATAATCTTTGAGTTGTTTAGCCATAGCGATTTCAGGTGCACCTCCACCAGCTACAACTTGGTCATCTTCAACAGTAGCTGCTACTACACCGATTGCGTCTTCAATAGCTCTTACGATTTCATCAACGATGTGTTTGGTACTACCTCTTACGAATAAAGTTACGGATTTAGCTGCACTACATTCTTCAACAAAGATCATTTCATCGCCGGAGATTTTTCTTTCTTCAACAGTTCCAGCTTGACCTAAGTCTTCAGGAGTTAAATCATCTAAATTGGTAACAACAGTTGCACCAGTAGCTCTGGATAATTTTTCAATGTCTGATTTTTTAACTCTTCTTACAGCCATAATATCGGATTTAGCTAAATAGTGTTGTGCTAAGTCATCGATACCTTTTTGTGCGAATACTACATTAGCTCCAGAATCAGCTATTTTTTGAACCATTTCTTTAATCATGTTTTCTTCTTTTTCAATGAATGCTTGCATTTGAGCAGGGTCAGTAATTCTGATTTCAGCATCCATTTCGGTTTCTTTAGCTTCAATTGGAGAGTTAATAAGAGCGATTTTTGCATCTTTGATTTCAGATGGCATACCCGGATGTACTCTTTCTTTGTCAACAATTACTCCTTCAACTAAGTTGGATTCTTCTACAACAGCACCATCTTTTTTCTCAATTTTAATATTATCAGTGTCAACTACATTTCCATCAGCAACTTTTTGTACTGATTCAACGATTAATTTTGCTAATGGTTCACGTGCTGCTTCAGTTCCTTTACCAGTCATAGCAGTCATAGCTACTTTAGTTAAAGTGTCGGTATCAACTTTATCAATTGCAATTTGGTCTAAGATTGCTTGAGCTTTTTCAGCTGCTTTTCTGTATCCCATTGCAATGATAGTTGGGTGAATATCTGAATCTAATAAACTTTCTGATTTTTTTAATAATTCACCAGCAATAATAACTGCAGTAGTAGTTCCGTCTCCAACTTCGTCTTCTTGGGTTTTTGCTACTTCTACGAGCATTTTTGCTGCAGGATGTTCAATATCCATTTCTTTTAATATTGTTACACCATCGTTAGTTACTACAATGTCTCCAAGACCATCAACTAACATTTTGTCCATTCCTTTTGGACCTAAAGTAGTTCTTACAGTTTCAGCTAATACTTTACCAGCTAAAATGTTATTTCTTTGTGCGTCTCTACCGATGGATCTGTTAGTTCCTTCAGGTAAAATAAAAATTGGTTGTCCACCTTGTGCCATTTAATCACCTTTTTTTAATTTTATAAATAATTAGATCAGTTTAGTTATCAACATGAAAAAATAAGTTATATTGTTGAATAAACCTTTCTACATATAACATGAGTTTAAGGTTATATAAATACTTTACTATTTAGTAAATTTTGGTAAGAAAAACATTTCATAAAAAAAGATTATAAATGATTTCAAAGAATTTTTTTAATTTAGAAATAAAATAAAAATAAGGGAGATTCGAAAATCAAATAATTATCGAACACTCCCAAAATATTTAAATTGGAAATCAGAATTTATTACAATTATTTTAAATTCATGAATAAATCCAAAACAAAATATTAAAAGATAAAAACAATAACTACAATATATTAATATAGGAAAAAATTTAATGTAATGTAAAAAAAAATATATTTTGGCATTAGAAAAATTAAAACTTATCAGAAGGTTTTAATCAACACAAAAAAATATGATTTAAATGATTAACAGATTGAAAAACATTAGCCTAACCCAATGGATGCTAATATCCATGTTTTTAGGATTGATTGTAGGATTAACCTTAAACTTATATGTTAAAGACCCATTTATTAAAAACACTATCTTAATGGACCATATATTTTATATTGGAGGTAATGGATTCATTAAATTAATTAGAATGATGGTTATACCCCTTGTTTTTTGTTCCCTAGTTGTAGGGGTCTCTTCAATTTCGGATATGAAAAAATTAACCAGAATTGGAGGGAGTACCATTGCCCTTTATCTAATAACAACAGCCATAGCAGTAATAATAGCAATAATAATATCAAACATATTGCAACCAGGTTCCGGTTTAACTTTTACCAATTCCGAGCCAATTAACAATGCAACCATTAACCAGACATTCGCGGACACATTGTTAAATATAATTCCCGAAAATATTATTGGGTCATTAGCTGAAGGAGAAATGGTTCCCATAATTATTTTTGCGGTACTGATAGGTATATTTTTAACAAAATTCAAAGATGAAACCAAAAATATTAAACATGTTTTTGATGAAGCCAATAAACTCTTTATGGAAATGACGGGTTTTATAATGAAATTTGCCCCAATTGGAATTTTCTGTTTGATAGCAAAAACTTTCGGTTCCCTGGGATTTGATGTAATCATTCCATTACTTTCATTTATTGGATGTGTAATCGTATGTCTGGCCATTCAAATGTTTGTGGTATATCCTATAATTCTAGTCGCCATAACAAGACTAAACCCAATAATATTCTACAAGAAATTTTTCCCAGTTATGCTATTTGCATTTAATTCATGTTCTTCCAATGCGACAATACCAATTAATTTAGAAAAATTATATGAATTAGGTGTCAGTAATGAGGTTTCATCTTTTTCCATCCCGTTGGGAGCTACGATTAATATGGATGGAACTTCAATTTTCCAAGTATGTGCAGTGATGTTCACAGCTCAGGTCTTTGGTATTCATTTCGGACTTGACATGATGCTTTTAATAGTCATGACCATTATGTTAATTTCCATTGGAACTCCAGGCGTTCCAAGTGCTGGGGTTATTACTTTAAACACAGTAATGGCTTCTGTAGGTTTACCATTAACTACAGTTGGCCTTTTCTTTGGAATAGATCATATTGTAAATATGTTTAGAATTGTTTCCAACGTTGTCGGCGATGCAATATGTACAATATGTGTTTCATTTAAAAATAATTATCTGGATACTGACATTTATAACGGAAAAAAATCCCCACCATACAATAAATTCGAAAATTAAAAATAATAGAGATTGGGGAAAAATTGATGAATAAAAATATAAAAAAAGAATAGATAAAAAAATATTTATCTATGTTGTTTTTTCTCTAATTTGAAAGGAGGAGTTCTTTCGATAGTTTCATATGAATCCTGTTCTTCTTGAAGCTCATTGAAGAATGCGTTAATTTCTTCCAACCTTTTAATTTTATCGTTTTTGCGGATTAATTCATTTTGAAGGTTGATGAATTCTTCACGTGAAACAGTTTGCTCTTTCAAATATTTGAGTTCATTATCTTTTGCGGTAATCTCATTTTGAAGTTTGTTTTGTAAATCAACATAATCTGACTTAGGAACACTTTGTTCTTTAAAATATTTTAATTCACTATCACGAACAGAGATTTCACTTTCCAGATAATTTTGAAGACTTACATATTCATCACGAGGAATAGAATTTTCTTTTAATGCATTGATTTCATTATCCATTGCAGCAACTTCATTTTCTAATAATTTTTTAAGATTCATATAATCTTGTTTTGGGATAGATTGTTCTTTTAATGTAGTAATCTCATTATCCATAGCTGCAACTTCATTTTCAAATTGGGATTGTAAATTTTCATAATCTTGTTTTGGGATAGTTTGTTCTTTTAATAATGCCATTTGATTATCAATTGCAGTAATTTCATTTTCTTTTTGCTGAAGTTCCCTATTTTTTAACTCTAATTGCTTTTCAAGTTCCATTATTTCCTGTTGAGCGCCAGCATCATTTTCCAATTTGATAACTTGAATCTTATACTCATCAATGGTTCTTGAAAGATTATTGATTTGGGCTTCTTTTTCAGCAACACTCTTATATGATTCATTTAATCTTTCATTAACTTCAGCCAATTCATTCTTCTTATAATCCTTTAACTGTTCTGCAAAATAAGTTTTAATTTCATCTAAAGAATTATTTACATAATCAAGTTCATAAATTCTATCTTCTTGATTTTTAATTAATAAATCTTTTTCATCTAATTGACCTTTGAGTTGATTAACTTCTTCTTCTGCTTTAAATTTAATAACAGAAACTTCTTTTTCTTTGTCAACAATATCCTGTTCGAGCTCTCGAATTCGTGAAGCAGAGTTATCATTGGCTTTTTCTACTTCCATTTGTGTTAAATCGAATTTAAGTTTATTAAGCTCTAATAAACAAGATCTGACTAAAGACTGTAAAGTCTCTTTTTCAGTATCTATTCCATTTACCATTTCTATCCCTTAACTTAAAATTTATCTCAATATTGAAATTTGCATATAATTAATTTTTAAATTTAAAAATTATGATATACACTATAATATATTTATCTAATATTTAATATTGATGTCATACTATTTAAATTAAACCCTTAAATTAACCAAAAATAGAAACTAAAAAGATATAGAAACCAGTTAAAAAATATAGAAAAAAATAGAAAAAATAAAAAAAATAAATGAGTTAAATTAAAGTATTTTATCATTAATTAACTCTGCATTTAATACTGATGCTCCAGCAGCACCACGAATAGTATTATGTCCAACAAGAACATATTTTAAACTATTATCAAAAGCTTGGTCTTTTCTTAATCTACCAACACTAACAGACATACCATTGCCCGCATTTCTATCCATTCTTGGCTGAGGCCTGTCTATTTCTTCTTTGATAATAACTGGATTTTCAGGTGCTGAGAATAAATTTAATTCTTGAGGAAGAGCTTTGAAATTTGCCATTTTTTCTTTCACATCATCAATGTCAAAGTCATCACCCAACTCAATAAATACTGCCTCAGTATGACCATCAATAACAGGAACCCTATGACATGAAGCACTTAATTTGAAATCAGCATCGTTAACTTTTTCACCGTCAAAAGTCCCCAATAAGTGCAAAGTTTCAGATTCCATCTTTTCTTCTTCACTGCCGATATATGGAACAAGATTATCAACAATAGCCATTGATGGAACACCATTATAACCCGCACCGGAAACTGCTTGCATGGTTGATACCCTGATTGATTTAATATTAAAATTATCAACTATAGGTTTTAATGATAATGTTAAAGCAATAGTAGAACAATTAGGATTGGTAACAATAAATCCATCCCAGTTATTTTCCTTCTGCTGAGCATCAATCATGTCTAAATACTCAGGATTAACTTCAGGAATTACTAAAGGAATATTTTTCTTCATCCTATGAGCACTTGCATTACTTGCAACAACATAATCTTTTGCAAAATCCTTTTCGACTTTAGCTGCAAATTCAGTAGGAAGTGATGAAAATACAATATCCACATCATTATCCATTTCTTCAGGATTAGTTTCACATACAATTATATCTTTTACAGATTCAGGCATAGCATCATCAAGATACCAAGTAGTAGCATCCTCATATCTTTTACCTGCAGAACGTGAAGAAGCTGCAAGAGCAGTGAGTTCAAAATCAGGATGATTATCCAATAATTGGATAAATCTTTGACCAACCATTCCTGTAGCACCAAGTACACCAACATTTACCATAAAATCACCTATTCTAATCCTAAAACATCATTCATACTACTTACAACACCTTTTTCGGCAGTAGGAACGTATCTTATTGCTCTAATTACACCAGCAATGAAAACTTCCCTGGTATGAGCCTGATGTTTAACTTCCAATCTTTCACCATCACCAACAAACATTACTGTGTGGTCACCAACAATATCTCCACCACGGATAGCATGAACACCTATTTCTTCAGGAGTTCTTTTACCGACTAAACCATGTCTTCCATAAACTCCAACCTCTTCAGGATCACGTTCAAGTGCCTCTGCAATTACTTCAAATGCAGTCATTGCTGTTCCGGACGGAGCATCTTTTTTCTGATTGTGGTGGGCTTCAATAATTTCAATATCAAAATCATATAATAATGGAGCTAATTTCTTTAAAGTATTGAAAAATACATTTACTCCAATTGCCATATTTGATGAAATTACTGCACCAACATTATTATCTTCAACATTTTTAATATTAGATGCCATTTGTTCTTCTGAAAAACCAGTTGTTCCAACAACTATATTAACACCACATGCAGTGGCAGTTTTTATAGTTTCAACCGCAGCATGTGCAATAGTGAAATCAACCAATACATCAGGTTTAGTTTCTTTTAAAGTTTCTTCTAATTTTTCAGCACCAACAATTTTAACACCCAAATCCCCAACACCAGCTTTAAGACCAGCATCCTGTCCTTCTAAAGGAGTATTAGGAATTTCAATAGCTGCAACAACTTCCATGTCATCTTGCTCAGTTACTTTTCTGATAATACCGGAGCCCATTCTTCCAGCAGCTCCAGTTACTGCTACTTTAATCATTTAAACACCTTAAATTAATTCTGAATTTTTTAAAGCTTTTTTAAGAACTTCAAGATTTTCATCTTTCATTGGAGCTAATGGCTCCCTTAAAGGTCCGGACGGAAGTCCCATAATATTCATTGCAGTTTTTACAGGAACCGGATTACTTTCAATGAATAATGCTCTTATTAATTCCAACATAGCATTATGAAGTTCAAAAGCGCGATCATAATCATCATTTAAAATACTATCAACCATTAAAACCATTCTTTTTGCATCAATGTTTGCGGATGCAGAAATTACACCGGTAGCCCCAACGGCCATGAGAGGTAAGGTCAAGGAATCTTCACCAGATAAAATATTGAAATCATCTTCAAGGTTTTCAGCTAAAAGAGCATTGTAAATATCTGAAACTTTATCAACACTTCCGCTTGCTTCTTTAACAGCATCAATATTGTCAATTTTAGCTAATTCGACAATGGTTTCGACATCCATATTTACTCCAGTACGGGAAGGTACATTATAAGCAATAATAGGAATATCACTATTTTCTCCAATGACTCTATAATGGTTTACAAGTGCATGTTGTTGAGGTTTGTTATAATAAGGAGTAATAACTAATGCAGCATCAGCACCAACATCCTGAGCAAATTTTGTTAAATCCAAAGCTTCAGTAGTTGAATTACTACCTGACCCAGCAATAGTCTCAACTCTACCATCAACTTCATCAATCAATATCTCTATAATTTCTCTGTGTTCATCATGAGTTAATGTGGCTGATTCACCTGTAGTACCAGCACCAACCAATCCATTGACACCTCTTTCAATCAAATAGTTTATATTTGACCTAAAACCTTCTTCATCAATACTTCCTTCTTTATTAAAAGGAGTGACCATTGCAACATAAGTTCCTTCAAAATTCATTTTAAAACCTCATTAAGTAATTCATATGCTTTTTTACCATCTTCTATACCAACATAAACAACAATAGCAGTTTGGGATGAAGATATTTCTATAATATTTATATGGTTTTTCCTTAGCGGTTCTGTAATTTTTGAAATAATTCCAGGAGTTTCATCTGCAAAATCTGGACTAACAACCGTAATCATGGAAGTATCTCCAGCTAAAGATAATGAACTCAAAATATCATCCTCAATGACCAAACTGTGCAACAAACGATATGCTTTTTGTGAATAATCTCTTTCGACGAATACTGTCATTGAATTTTGTCCTGCTGAAATGCCAAATATATTAATATTATTGCTTGCAAGACAAGTTGTTATTTTAGCCAATAAACCTGCTTTTTTAAGCATACCATCGCCAACTAAAGCTATAAGAGAAATAGGATTTTTATAAAGAGATACGGATTTCATCATATCACCCTCAAAAGGACCTGTAATACGGGTTCCTTTTACAGCTAAATCACCATAAGCAAAATTAATAATTTTTGCATTTATTAATGGGTCTTTATATCTTAATGCATGAGGATGTAAAACTTGAGCACCATGAGTAGCTAAATCCCATAGTTCTTCAACAGTTATTTCATTTAATAACTCTGCTTCTTCAATTTTATTAGGATCAGTGGACATTACACCTTCAACATCAGTCACGATAATTACTTCATTAGCATCCAAACAGTGACCAATTAAAAATGCAGATATATCACTTCCACCTCGTCCAAGAGTTGTGATTTCTCCGCTAGGTCCTTTTCCTAAAAATCCACATATTATAGGAATAATTCCTTGATTTAAAAGGTCTTCAATACCTTTAAATTTTTCTTGAGTAGTTGCGAAATCAATTCTTGCTTCCAAAGCATTTGAATCTGTTATGATTGGCCATAATTCATTATATGGGTCAATAAACTGAGATTTAACGCCTAAAGATTCAACAGTTGCGGAGAATAATCTAGCACTAGTTAATTCACCCATAGCCATAATTTCCGCCTTCTGATTATCAGTTAAATTTCCACCAATCGCTTCATTAGATAAACCAATGAGATCATCAGTAGTCTTGTTAACTGCAGAAACTACAACTACTATTTGTTTGCCTTTCATATACTCATTTACTACGGACTGCGCCGCTTTTTTAATTCTAGAGCCATCTCCAACCGACGTACCCCCGAATTTTGCTACTATTAAATCCATCAAATTCACACCTATTTCTAAAAACTATTCAATAGTTTTTATAAAATTTTTAATTATATAAAAATACGATATATATTTTTATTTAAAGATATTAATAAACTTTTAAAAAAAAAGGATTTTATTAAAAAAAAATATAATTTTAAAAAAAAGTATATAAAAAAAGAATAAAATTTATTAAATTTATTCTTGAGCTTGTTCTAATTTAACAAGTCTTGTAACATATCCAGCAATTTTATTTCTTAAATGTTTAGTACTTACGGTTGAATATTCAGATACCAATTTTTTGTTTTCTTCAAAATCAGTAGTGAAAACACCTTTGTGAGTATCAATAAGTTCTCTTGCTAAACGTTTAACAAATGAAGTTCTAATATTACCCATCAACATTCCTCCTCAATATTTCTTTCTGTTCATTTTTACTTAATATAGTTAGCATATTAACGATTTGATCAATTATTTCAGCATCAATACCGTTTTTCTCAGATAACTCTTCAATTTTTGCATGGACTACCTCTTCCCTATTTTTATCATAAATTGGCATACCCAAATATTCTTTTGCAAGGGCAATATCCTTTGCAAGAAAAGTTCTCTGGCAAATTAAATCAAATAACTCATTATCAATCTCATCAATGCGATTTCTAGATTCTTTAAGAAGATTTTCAGCTTCTTCTTTATTTTTGAAAGTTTTTACACTATTTTCATCATTCAAAAAAATCACCAAAATTTGATAATAATGATAATAATATAATTTATAATAATCATAGTATATAAACTATGGCATAAATTAGCCTAAAATAGAAATTTTAAAAAATAATTAAAAATTTAAATTATAAGAAGACACATCCTTCATTATCTACAGCAGTTTCAATAACACGACCCTCGCGAGAGCTCCAAACATCTTTTATATCATCAATAGAGCCATCATCGCAGACTGCAACGAATGAAGAACCTGTTCCTGAAAGACCTGAAGCAATAGCTCCAGATTGAATTGCATCAATTGCAATAGAAGAATCAAAGCCCAATGTGGATGCATAAATCAAACCATTTAAGTTAAGAGCTTTAAAATAATCTTTACTTTTTGCAAAATCAAATGCTGTCTCTACAAGAGGTGCTAAGACTTTCATACGATTAACATCACTGTCTCCAGATTTGGCATGGAAATTTGGCATATATACCAATATCTTATAATCATCCATTTTTTCTTTAATTATAAATTCACGGTTCTTATTATCTGTTACAACAACCCCACCAAAATAGGATGCTGTTGCATCATCAAATGAACCTGTTATAGTAACACCCGCTTCAATAGATGCATCAATAGCTAAATTGATAATTTCCAAATCAGTTAATGGAGATAAATTGAATTCTTCACTGATTATATTAGAAGAAATTGCCACAATAGCATTGGAAGAAGCACTGCTGCTTGAAAGACCGGATGCCATAGGCAATGTTGATTCCGTTTTTATTTCAAGACCGAAATCATTTTTATCAACAGAATATCTTTCAAAAACCTTATCAACACATAAATCCATCAAATCTGTACTTGCTCCAACATCATTATAACATTTAATTCCTGAATCAATACTTTTAGCCTCGCATTTAATATTAAGGCCAATTCCAAAAGCAGATCCGAAGCCTGTTGCTATAGCATTAATTATTGTTGCAGAACCGGGACATTTAATTTTTTTAATCATTGTTTCATCTCATCATATGGAATTTCAACTTTACTAAAATCAATAGCTCTTTTTCTTGCATTTGAAGCTAAAACTTGCCTAAACTTATCATCACCAATCATTTTATCAATTGCACTGGTTAAGCTTGAAGAATCATAAGGATTAATCAATAACCCGACGTCATTTGTAATGATTTCAGTTATTCCTCCCACATTGCTTCCAATAACAGGTTTTTCACATGCCAGCGCTTCAATTAACACCAGGCCAAAACTTTCGGAAAATGACGGCAGTACCAAAACATCACAGCCAGGAATTATATTTTCAACATCATTTCTGGAGCCTAAAAATCTTACATCAGAAATATTTTCGCTTTTCACTTTATTCTCCAGGTCTTTTTTAAGGGGACCGTCACCGACGATAACCAGTTCATAATCAACCTTTGACTGTTTTTTAGCTTCTAAAATCAAATTTACATTTTTACGTTTTATAAGATTTCCTACAAATAAAACAATAGGTTTTCCATGATTTTCAAGCAGATTTTTATTATCCTTAGAAAATTTATTTATATCGACAGAATTCCAGTATAATCTGGTTTTAGCTTCAATTCCGTCTACACCAGTAGCAAGTATCTCCTCTTTTAAAGCATTACTTACTGCAAATACAACATCGGCCTTTTTTAATACATTTTTAATGAAAGGCCTCATAAATGACTGTTTTTTATACATTTCAAACATGTCTGATCCGTGAGCAGTAACATATGTTTTTATATTATGCTTTGAACCTACATCACATGCAGCAGCACCTGCAGGGAATAAATAATGGCCATGAATTATATCAATATCAACTTCTTTTAATAATTGATTTAAAGCCTTTTTTGCATTTCTTTCAAACATCAAACCCCTGATTCCGGGAATGTTAATTCCAGTAGTTCCAATAACATGAATTCCATCAATATCCTTCAAATCAGAATGGGGGTATGTTATTACATAAACTTCATGACCCTGTTTTACAAGTTCTTTTGATAATGTATGAATATGAACACCGACTCCACCAAAATGCGGGGGAAATTGGCCAACCATAGCTATTTTCATAAAAATCCTTCCATATTATCGTTTAAATAGTTACCTTCCATGTCAACTAAAATTACATCAATATCCAGTTCAAAACGCTGCATACATCTTTGTTTAATAGCTGCCGCAATGCTGTTTGCTACATCCTTTTGAAGACTTATTTCCTTTAAAATATCCAGCATATCATCAGTTGTAGCTGAATCATATAATTTTTCCAATATTTCTTTTTCAGCTCCGCAAATCGCAGCATGAGTAATCATTATTTCACGCCTGCCATCTGCAACAGCATGTTTTGTATTGAATATCCCACCAGCCACTTTTATTAATTTTCCAATATGGCCAAAATATGTAAATTTATCTATTCCACGTTTTTTAGCTTCTTCAAACATGAATCCAACATAATTGCCTGTTTGAATAATCTGTTCTTTTGTAACATTCAGTCTTTTTAAGGCCAATTTTTCACCTATATTACCTGGAACAAAAAGCAAATCCTTTAAATCAGACGCAATTGCAACATCAATCTGAGTAACTATGGAATTTTTATAGGCTTCACTGGACATTGATCGGGCAATTCCGGTTGTTCCCAATATTGAAATTCCATCAATAATACCTAATTTAGGATTCATTGTTTTTTTGGCAATTTCGCGCCCTTTAGGAATGGAAATAGTAACTTTTGCTGATTTGCCCTCTGGAACTTTATCTTCCAAATTCTTTTTAATCATCTTTCGAGGAACAGGATTGATTGCATAATCGCCAACAGGAATTTGAAGACCCGGTTTTGTTATAACGCCAACCCCTTCTCCACCAAATATAATTACTTTATCACCTGTAAAATTTATTAATTCTACATGGGCAACAATATCTAAATTAACCGTAACATCAGGATCATTATATGGATTTTTATGAGCTACAGCACAAGCAGAATCAGCAGATAACTTACGACAATCATCTATAAGAATACCTAAAGTTTTTTTAGGAGTTTCAACATTAACACAAACAATATCTGGTGAATCTATAATTGCATCAATAGCTGCAAGAGAACAAGCTGTAGCTACAGTACCTGTAGTAACACCAGTATAATTTTCATCAGACATTTCTATAATAAAAAAAAGAGAGAATCTATAATAAAGATTCTAGTTTTTCAATTAAATCACTATCGCTAGGTGCACCGATAAATTCAACGTTACCATCAATAACAACAGTTGGAACAGCCATAATTTGGTATTCTCTAGCCCTATCAATGTTTGCAGGGTCATTTGCATTAACTATTTCAACATCGATTTGGTCACCTAATTTGGCTTTAGCACTTTCAGCAGCACTTACTGCTGCAGGACAGTGAGGACATGAATCAGTTTTGAATACTTCAACTTTAATTACCATAATCATAACACCTAAAAAATTGTATTTTGTAACTATTATATTAATTATACTATATAAATTGTTAAGGTTACTATTCAAATGCTCTCTACAAATATATTAATATATAAAAAATCAATATTTAATTGATTAAAATGGAAAATTTACCTGAAGATATCAAAAAAATAATTAATAGTGCATACCCATACATTAAAGAGTTTAACCCGGCACAAAAAGCAGTAATTGAATCAGGGTATTTGGAAGATAAATCAAATTACATTATTTGTATTCCAACAGCAAGTGGTAAAACCGTTTTGGGAGTATTGCCTGCCCTTAAAACCATTTTGAATAAGGGAAAAGCTGTTTATGCAGCACCTCTATTATCAATTCAAAACGAAAAAGTGCAAGAGTTCAAAGCATTTGAAGAACATGGAATCAGTGTTGGAAAACATCCATCAAGTGCAGATTTATCCGTTATGGTTTTTGAATCATTTGATGCCCTTACACGTTTTTCCTGGGATACTCTACGTGATGTTGATACATTAATTATCGATGAATTTCACATGATTGGAGAATATAGCAGAGGACCTACACTTGAAGCAGCTATTACAAGAGCAAAAATCATTAACCCCTCAATGAGAATAATAGCATTATCCGCTACACTTCGAAATATTGAAGAAATAGAAGGATGGCTTGAAGGAACATGTATTGAACATGATTACAGACCAGTTCCATTGAATAAAGAAGTTTTAGATGGTGAAATGTTCAATACAAAAAATAAAAATGACATAATTGTCAAGATTGTTGAAAAAGCAATGAAAGACAACTCACAGGCACTGTCATTTGTATCAACAAGAAGATTCACAGAAAGTTTAGCCACATATGTTGCAAAAAAAATCAACAAAAAACTTTCTAAACAACAAAAACAAGATTTTAAAGAAGTTGCAAATAAATTACTTGAAGTTCCTAAAAATAAAGGATCACTCCCAACAACAACCTGTGTCAAATTAGCTGAAGCTGCCGAAAAAGGAATTGCATTCCACCATGCAGGGCTTTTCAATGAACAGAAAGAAATTATTGAAGAGGAATTCAGAAAAGGAAATATTTTAATGATTAGTGCAACACCAAGTTTAATGTATGGTGTTAATTTACCTTCCAAATCCGTTGCCATAAGAGATACAACACGCTGGACAAGTAACGGTCCGCAGCCAATTCCTGTTTTTGATTATGAACAAATGTCCGGACGTGCAGGAAGACCTCAATATGATGACGTAGGATACTCATACCTTATTGCAAAAACTGCTGATGAAGCCATTAACCTTCAGGATTATTATATTAATGGAGAAATTGAACTGACTAACTCAAAATTAGTTGATAATAAAGATGCAGTTTATAAACAAATTATAGCACAAATTGCATCTACATTATCTAAAGATTTGGATGAATTGGTTGATTTCTTTGAAAAAACATTATATGGCTATCAGATGAGCAATAATCCGTCAATGTCATTGTTTGCATCAGATAGTTTAAAGTGGGAACTCGAAAATGCATTGCAGTTCTTACTTCAAAATGGAATAATCAGAGCAACACCAGAAGGTCTTAAAACAACAGATTTTGGAAATTTAATTGCCAAATCCAATTATAGTGTAGAAACTGCTGTTAAAATCAAAGAATACATTTCTTCAATGGATACATTCAATATTCCAGAATTCATTTATGCTCTTGCAGAAACACCAGATCTGCCACTGATTACATTCAAAGGTAAGAAAAATAAGGATCCTGTCCGTGAAAAAATGTCTGAAGCAGGTCTTTTCGCTGTTGATATTGGAAATCCTGAAGCTACAACAGTATCCTTAATTGAATGGATTGACGAACGCAACGAATATGAAATAGAAAATAGATATGGTGTTTATTCAGCATCAACCAGAAGAACTGCATATGAAGCATCAAGACTTATAAGATTTGCTAAAAATACGTCAGAAGTCTTAGGAGATTATTCCAAACTAAAAGATTATGATTATTTATCTGCAAGACTTTATTACGGTGTCAAAGAAGACATTATCCCACTTGTAGTTGGTGTTAAACGTCTTGGAAGAAAACGAGCAAGAAACATTGTTGACATATTTGGTCTTGATTTAAAATCAGTTAGCGAGAAAGAATTACAAAAAATTGATGGTATAGGTGAAACATTATCTAAAAAAATAAAACAATTTGCAGATAGTTATTAGGGGAGGATTAACCTCCACCTTCTGCAACACTAGAATCCATTTGCATGTTTTCCAGTTTATCCGCTTTTTCTTTTAATTCTTCAATGTCGACTTCACGACCTGAAGGTGTAAATTTAATTTTAATATCTTTTTCATCGAGAAGTTCAACTAATTTAGCTTTATACCATAAGTTAGTTTTATCAATTAAAACCCAATCGATTTCATCTTCGGTTTTAATTTCAAGAACTTTGCCCATGGTTCCAGTATCTGCATAGCGAACAAAATCATCGACTGAAATTTCTTTATCACGAGCATCAAATGCCATGATATACCTCTTACTTATTCGTCATCAACTTCAACAGTAACTTTTTCTGGTTTTTCTTCTTCCACTTCTTCTTCAGCGATTTCAGTGTTTAAGAGAATGTAGTCACCAATAGTAGAAATAGCATCGAAATCTACTTCGATTGAATCATTTGAAAAGAGACCTTTATTTAATGAAATAATAAGAGTTGTTACATTACCATTATCAGTATCAATTTCTACATCTTCAATTCTACCTACTTCTCTTACTTTTTTATCTAATACAGTAATACCGAAAAATTGTTTTGCACGCATTTTATCGCCTCATTGTAATTATTTTAATATACTATTAAAACATACCAATATATAAAATTAACTATCAAATATAATAATAGGTGAATAATAAATGAAAGAAGCATGCCGAATTATAATTGATGATATAATTGAAGGCAAAATATCTACTCGACGGGATTTGGAAGTTCGCAAAAGACAGCTTTGTCGTGATTTAAAATTATCAAGATTTATGAGCAATGCAGATATTCTTGAATATGCAACTACAGAAGAAAAAGAGCTTGTTTCAGATACATTAAAGAAAAAACCAACAAGAACAAAATCTGGTGTGGCTATCGTAGCTGTAATGTGTCATCCACACAAATGTCCTCATGGAAGATGTTTATACTGTCCGGAAAGTGATATAGCTCCGCCAAGTTATACTGGTGAAGAGCCTGCAGCTTTAAGGGGCAGAATGTTTGAATATCATCCTTATGTTCAATGTTTCAACAGATTATCACAACTCAAAAAAATAGGCCATCCTATTGATAAAGTTGAATTAATTATAATGGGAGGAACATTTCCTTCAAGAGATCTTTGCTATCAGGAATGGTTTGTATCACAATGCCTTAAAGCAATGACCGATTTTGGATTGATTTTAGAAAATAATGCTGAATTTGAAATAAACAAACCATTAATCAGAGAATTTGAAAAAGATGTTGTGAAAACATATCCCCCAGACGATTATGTACTTATTGACGATATTCAGATTGCCAATGAAAATTCCAAAGTCAGATGTGTGGGAATGACCTTTGAAACACGTCCCGATTACTGCAAAAAAGACCATATTAACAGAATGCTGAATTTTGGTGTTACAAGAGTTGAATTAGGTGTTCAGACACTGTCCGATGAACTATATGCCAAAGTAAAAAGAGGCCATGCTATTGCAGATGTTATTGAATCCAATCAACTTTTAAGAGATTCCGCCATTAAAGTGGCCATGCACATGATGCCAGGATTATTTGTACGTCAGGAAGAAGATTTGAAAATGTTTAAACAGTTATTCAGCGATGATAATTTTAAACCGGACATGCTTAAAATATACCCATGTCTCGTTACTGAAGGCAGTGAATTGTATGACATGTGGAAAGATGGAGTTTACAGCCCATATACCGATGAAGAAGCTGTTGATTTGATAGTGGAAATTAAAAAAATACTTCCGAAGTGGGTTAGAACAATGAGAATACAAAGAGATATTCCATCCACATTAATTGAAGCAGGTGTTCAAAAATCAAACCTTGGAGAACTTGTCTATAATAAATTAGATGAGAACCAAATCAACTGTCAATGTATCAGATGCCGTGAAATCGGACATAAAAAAACTAATGAAAATTATGCGTTAGATGATTTCAGATTATTCAAAGAGTCATATACTGCATGTGGCGGTGAAGAAACATTCATTTCAATCGAAGATAAAAATGAAGAAAGTATTGCAGGATTTTTACGTTTCAGAATACCTTCCGAAAATAGTTTCAGACCAGAAATTACGAATAAGACAGCCTTAATTCGTGAACTTCACGTTTATGGAAATATGATACAGATTGGTGACAAAAATCCGGCAATTGGCCAGCACACTGGTTTTGGTGAAAAATTGTTAAAAGAAGCTGAAAATTTAGCTATTGATAATGATAAAGATGAAATTGCCATTATTAGTGGTATCGGATCTAGAAATTATTACCGAAAATTTGGTTATGAAAGAAAAGGCCCTTATATGGCAAAAAAATTAATATGAAAAAATCAAGACAAAAGTTATATATAGGTTCATTCGTATATTAACTAACAATTAAAAAATATAAAGAGTGGTAATATGTACAGAATAAAAAATTCAAAACACTTGGCTAGTCTTATAAACTATACAAATTTAAATAACATGATTAGTGAAGCTGAAATGACAGAATTCTTAAATCAAGCCAAAGAATGGAATTTCAATTCAGTTACAATAAATCCGACATATGTTCCGTTAGCTAAAGAAATATTGGCTGACTGTGATACAAGAATAGGCAGTGTCATTGGATTCCCATTAGGTTGTGAAAATACAGAGTCAAAAATCGCTGAAGCTCTAACATTAGTTGAAAAAGGAGCAGATGAAGTTAATTCAGTGATTAATTTAAATCATGTGGTAAATGAAAAATATGATTTAATAGAAGATGAAGCTAAACAAATTAAAGAAGCTCTTGGAGATACAACACTAAAAATAATTATTGAAAGTAAGATTCTTGAAGATGAACAAAAAGCAAATCTTGTAATAAGATTAGAAAATGCTAATGTTGATTATATTAAAACTTCAACAGGATTTTTAACACCAAATCACATTTATGAAATTGTAAACGATATTAACATATTCCAAAAATATGCTCCTAAAACAAAAATAGAAGTTTATGATGGGATTGATATCTGGAAAATGGCTCACCAAGTATTAACTGCAGGTGCTGATTTGATTGCATCAAATAACGGATATCAAATTGTTAGCAAATATAAAGAATTAAGAGAAAACACCCAGGTTAAGCCAAAATCAATTACATTAAATAAAAATTAAATTTAAAAACCAATCACCATTAAAATTTATTTTTTTTATAAAAAATAGAATATTATATTAAATGAATAATTTTAAAAAAAATATAAGAAATAGTAATGCCATGGGCCGGACTTGAACCAGCGACATCTAGATCTTCAGTCTAGCGTTCTCCCATCTGAACTACCATGGCATATGGACCGAACGAGATTCGAACTCGTGATCTCCTCCACGTCAAAGAGGAATCATACCCCTAGACCACCGGTCCTATACAACATATTATCATATGTAAAAAGTAATATATAAAACTTTGCAAAAAAATCTAGACCGATGAAAAAAATAAAATAATTGACCAAGAAAATGGCCAATAGATTTTAAATAAAAAGTAAAAAGCTTATTTGATAGCTAATTTGATATCTTCAGCTTTTACAGTTTTTCTACCAGCGTGGCGTGCGAAATTAACTGCTTTTTTAGCGATTTCGTCACCTTTTTCTTCTAATGCTTCAGCTAATGCAATTTTAGCTTCGTCACTAATTCTTTGAGCTCCAGCATTTTTTAAGATACGACCTACTGGTGCGATTGGTAATTCACTCATTATTTCACCTCCAATTAAATGATAGTAAGACATAGTATATAAATGTTTTGGAAATAATGCTTATTTACCATTTATATATTAACCATTGAGCTATCAATAAGAGGTTTTATCTATACAAAAATAATAATAAAAAAATTAAAAATTAAAGACAAAAAATATATAAAAATTATAAAAACAACAACATAAAAAACTAAAAAAAATAAATTATTCTACAATGCCCTTTAGGTATGTGGCTGTTGCATGAGTTATTTTTACACGAACAAACTCACCTAGATTAACATCTTCAACTACCACAGGAATATAAGAATCAGTTTTACCAATAAATCCACCTTTAGAACCCTTTTCCACAATTAAAACATTTTGGTGGGAATCAAGCAATTCTTCGTTTTCTTGCTTTGTTATTTCACCTTTGATTTTGGATAAAAATTTAGAGCGTTCCTTCATTGTTTGATGAGGAATTTCTTTAAGTGATGAAGAAATTGCACCCTTCCGGTGCTGATATTTTGACAAATGAATCAAACTAGGTTTTACTTCATTAAGTAAATCTACAGTTTTCAAAAAGTCATCATTATTTTCTGTCGGATAGCCAACAATTATATCTGTTGCCAAAGTTAAATCCGGAATTTCTTTTTTAAATTTATTGACAATTTCAATATACTGATCAACAGTATGACCACGCCTCATTTCTTTTAGGACTTTGTCACTACCACTTTGTATAGGTAAATGAATAAAATTATATACCTTCGGTTGTTTTATTGCATCAATTATTTCATCAACATCATTTAAAATGTTTTTAGGATGCATCATTCCAACACGAACACGAAAATCTCCATCTAAATTAGCCACTTCTTTGATTAAAGTAGATAGTTTTTCACCAGTGTCCCGGCCAAAAGCCATGGTATCCTGAGCAGTGAGTTGAATTTCACAGGCACCATTTTCAATAGCTTCCTTTGCTTCAGCAACAATATCTGAAATTGGATAACTATTTAATGGTCCTCGGGCAAAACGAGTACAGCAAAAAGTACAGGCACCCAAACAACCTTCACAAATTTGAATAATGTGGATTAAAGAATCATCTGTGACTTTAGGAACACCAACTTTACTTTCCTTAGAAAAACCACATTCCCGTACAACTTCACCACAATAAGTTTGTTTAACAACATCAGCAGCCTTATTCAATTGATGAGGCCCAATCCAGCTACAATTTGGTCCGATACTATCCAGTTTTTCAGGATCTATTTCTACCATACATCCCCCAACAATAATTTTTTTATCAGGGAAATTCTTTTGCAACTGTTGAATTTTATAAACAACCTTATTTTCAGTTGGTAATTTAACATAACAAGTATTTACAATAATAACATCTGCATCATCAATATTATCTACCAAATCGATGTTATTTTCATTTAAAACACCGGCCATTATTTGACCATCAGCTTTGTTAAATGTACAACCGTATGAATCAATATATACTTTCATAGATACTCACAATTTAAGTTTTTTTGAAAATATTTGATGTTAAATCATAATCATAATTATTGAATTTAACTGGTTTTGAATAAACTCTTTTGATTACTCCTGCTTTGGCAAAACCTGAAGTAAGTTTTCTATCATTTGTTTTTATAACATGAACTTTTACAATATGATTCTCGATTTTTACAATATCACCAGGAGCAATTTCAAAATCTCTTTCCAGGTCTAGCTTATATGAATCAACTTTACCATGCAAATCTACAGAAAATCCTATTCTTGCAGGAATTTCAACAGATGTTGCCCAGATTGTTGTAATATCTTCAATTAATGATTTATTTACACGAGTATCATCTATTTCAATACTTGAAACTTCAACCTGACCCACATCAGAAAGTAAAATATCACCAACTTTCAAATCATCGCTTGGAGATAATTCAATTGAAGTTTTATGAGATTTATTTTGTTCAGATATGATAAGTCTGTACATTTTAGGTTTACTGGCAGAAACAACATCTTTAAAAACATGACCGCAGTCAAAGCATTTTAAAAGATATTCTTCCATAAATTTCTTTTTCGATTCCTTTTGTTTTGAATTCAATATTTCAATATCCTCAGAACCACAAATAGGACATTCCATTTTATGCCTCCTTTTTTAAAAAAAATTAATCTTTATTTAAATAATGGTTTACTAAACCACCATCTTCCAAAATATTTAACATGAACTCTTTAAATGGTTCAAATCTAACAGATTCACCAGAAGTTTCATTTATTAAACTACCATTAGCCAAGTCAATTTTAATTATATCTCCGTCCTTGGCTTCAATATCACTTACAATAACTGGCAAACCTATATTAATTGCATTTCTATAAAAAATTCTTGCAAATGATTTGGCAATAATTGCATCAACACCTGCAGTTTTAATAGCAACAGGAGCCTGTTCACGTGAAGAACCGCATCCAAAATTTTCACCTGCAACTATAACATCACCTTTTTGAACATTTTCAGTGAAATCCGGTCTTTCCCCTTCAAGAACATGGTCCGCCAAATCTTGAGGATTGAATGTCCTTAAGTATCTTCCGGGAATAATAACATCAGTATCTATATTTTCACCAAAAGTCCAGGTTTTTCCAGATATAATATCCATAATAATCACTATTTAGTAAGAATATGACCATGATTTTGGGCTTTTGTTGTCATAACAATACCATCATCACCAACATATTCTTTAATTTCTTCTACAATATGTTTGTTAGTTTCATCGTAAAATGAGTAAACTGTCGGTCCAAAAGAACTCATTCCAACAGCATATGCTCCAATTTCAGTTAATTTTGCCATTAATTGTTTAATGTTATCTGATTGGAGTTCAACCTCGATTTTTTTAAATCCTATAGTTTGTATTTTATTAATTATGTTTCCAAAACAAGGCAAATCCTTTTCAAGTAAAAATGGTATCATATTCATAAAAATCAAATGAGAATATAATTCCACTTCCTGACGGTCAATAGGACAATACTCTTGGAAAATATTAACTTCTTTTTGACCATTGACACTAACATCAGATTTTAATATGACCAGCAATACACCCCATTCATCGGGAAATTCATAACGACCAAACAACTGTGGGGGACTGGCTACAGAAGCAGAAGACGGTAAAAAAGAGTCTTTTTCTTTTCTACTATGTCCACCATCAACAATAAAACCACCATAATCAAAAGCAAAAACTCCAATGCCGGAAGTTCCACCACGACCGGTAATTTTACCTAATGTAACACCATTAGATTCCTGACCGATATGTTCTGTAATGAGTTTTCCCGTAGATAAAGCTATTTGAGTTCCAGATCCTAAACCAGAATGGGGAGGATATGCACCATCGACTCTAAAGTAAAATCCTTCATCCACATCATAGTAATCTGTGACCTTTTGAGCAGCATCAGTGATTTTTTTAATGCATTCATTTTTAATAGTATCGGATATGTCAGCTTCTTCATTGAAATCAATTGTAATTCCCTTTTCAGCACTTTCACCATATAAAAGGAAACTAGGATTTTGAATAGTTAATCCAATTCCCCCATCGAGCCTACCATATGAACCATTCATATCAATAAGACCTAAATGAAGCCTTGAAGGTGATTTGATATACATAACAATACTACCCTAAAAATTATTTATTCTTTAGATTTTTTTAAAGGAGTTGAGAATTCCTGTTCGACACCTTCACGATACATGGAGTTAAAAGTACAGAACGGAATAATTCTACCATCCGGAGTTGCATAGTGAATAACACATTTTTTAACTCTGTCTTCATCAAAGTTGAATGGATCCATAAAGTGCATACATGAAATAAGCATCGCATCTTTTGAAAAGTCACCTAAAGCACTGTATGACCTTTTGGTAAATACATTAAGTAAAATCCTTTTAATATCCAAATGTTTAGGAGATTTACTTGAATCGATTAATTTTGGAATAGCTTTAGTAGCACTAGCTAAAACCCTTTGTTTTCTTCCAAAACCACCTTTTCTTAAATCATCAGTTAATTCATCCAATTTATTAAATAAACCATCAACATCTATAAAATCATTAATTGGTATTAATTTATCTTTACCTTTCCCTTCAGTTTTTTCTCTGAATACATAAGTAGCTATACCACAATGTTGATGACAATTGAGTGTAACAGATGGTTTTCCACCTTCAAGTGCACCGATAAAGTTAGCAAGAGATTCTACTGAAGATGGAGGATAGAAATCTGTAGTTTTAACTTCACCATCAGTTTGATCTTCTATAATTTGAACAAAATCAGGAATTGTAATTCTTTGTTCCTCTACTTGGTCAGCAGGAGTTCTTCCAGCAAATGAAACAGGTTGGAAATTAACTCCATAGACATTTTCACTATGGTCAAATGCAAACTTAATTATTTCACCCACCTGATGGTCATTAACTCCCTTAATTAAAGTAGGAACCAATACAACACCTAAACCAACTTTTCTACAATTTTCAATAGCATCTAATTTATAAGGAAGCAAATCTCTTCCCCTATTGTTAATATAAGGTTCTGGAGTTACTCCATCAAATGCCAAATAAACAGTATTTAAACCTGCTTTTTTTAATTCTCCAGCCAAATCTTCTTTCATTGCTAATTTCAAACCATTAGTAGCAATTTGAACATGTGTAAAACCTTCTTCTTTTGCCATTTTAACTAATTCAACAATATCTTTTCTGACAGTAGGTTCTCCACCGGCATATTGAATAGCAGGTGTTGGAGTAGGTTTCAAGTTTCTTAAATTTCTAAGCATTTGTCTGATTTCATCTTGAGTAGGTTCAAATAAACGTCCTGAAGCTGCAGCATTTGCAAAACAAACAGGACATCTTAAATTACATCTATTAGTAACATCAATTAATCCTAATACAGTAGATGTTTCATGTTTAGAACAAAGTCCACAATTAGAAGGACAACTAGCTACATCATCCACACAAGGATTTTCTACAGAGGTAATTGAAGGTTCATAATCATTGACCCGATTATAAATTTCATCATCACTCCAGTAAGTATTAGTAAACTCCCCATGATCATTACAGATTTTCTTTATATAAACTGTTCCTCCCTCAGTATAAACTTCTGCATCAAGAGGTTTACCACACTCTGGACATAAACTTTTAGTATCTTTAATTTTCTTCAAAAAATCACCTAACTAAAAAAACATAACTCATAATACAAAACATAATATAAATAATTATAGTTAATTTAATATTTATAGTTATTTAAAATTTAAATACTTTAATATTAATAATAAATAACATAATATACTATTTGATAGGAGTTAAATAAAAAATGAATTTTGACCTTACAATGTTAGGAATTGTCTGTATTACAGTTTTATACTTTTTACTCCCAGCATACATATCCAATAGTGGCGGATTAATATTTGGAGGAGGAAAACCTCTAGATAATGGAAAAACTGATTCAAATGGCGTTCGTTGGATTGGAGATGGTGTAACATGGAGAGGTTTAATCGGAGGGACAATATTAGGGACAATTGTAGGGACAATACAAGGTTATTTCGGACCAACTTTACTCGCATTGTTTGGAAACTTAATAATAACCCCAATACCTGTCGGAGTTTCAAATGGAATTTTAATCGGATTTTTACTTGCATTTGGAGCATTAGTTGGTGATGCTTTAGGCAGTTTTATAAAAAGAAGAATAGGAATTGGTCGTGGAAAGCCGGCACCACTACTCGATCAACTTGACTTTTTAATTGTAGCATTATTATTTGCTTCATTAGTAGTTAGCTTTACAATAGAATTCGTAATAATCGCTATCGTATTAACATTAATTATTCATTTAATAGCCAATACCGGAGCTTATTTACTTGGAATAAAAGATGTGTGGTATTAATCCACATACTTTGATTTTCTACCTAAAAGACCATCATTTTTATCATAAAAAATAGTTTTTCCAGATTTGAAGGCATCATTTTTTGCATCGACTGCTAATTTATCTGCCTCATTATTCCAGATATTTGATGAATGGCCTTTAACCTTTACAAATTTTAAGATACAAGATTTTTTATTAATTTCTGCCATCAAACGCCAAATGGCTTTAATAATATTTAAATTTTTAATCGGTTTATTGTCAGATTTTTTCCATCCTCTTTTTTGCCAACCCTTAACCCATTTAGTGAATATATCAATACAGTAAGAAGAATCAGAACATATTTCAATAATGTCTCCAGATTCTGATTTTAAAATGAAATCTTTCATTGATGCATAGATTGCATACAGTTCCATCTCATTGTTTGTTGTCAGAGGACATCCGCCACAGCGATATGAATCTTCAACATCATTTTTTAATAATACAAAAGCCCAACCACCAGCTTCACGAACATATTTTCCATTTTTTCGCTTCATAGTGGCTGCACCATCTGTAAAATAAGTATATTTTGCCACTTAATCACTCACATATTTATTCATCATTACTGCAGTTCCAACAGCAGGAGCTACAACACATTCCTCATCGGTTAAAATATCACCCATGGACTTAACTTCAAGTCCCAATGATTCAGCTGCAGGTTTATCTAAAATATCCTTACCCAAACCAGTAGTAATTATTAAATTCAGATTTTGAGTTTCATGAACCTGTTTTAATCCGTCTGCAATTTGTTCAATTTGTTTTTGATGAATAAACTCTGAAATTTCAATAATATCACTTTCAGATAACATTTCCAAATCAGCACAGACAACACGTGCAATTCTTTTAGCACAATCCAGTTTTGACTTTGATTCACCATCAAAAGTATCGCAAACATAATCATCTTCTGAAATTAAACCCAATACCATATAAACGTCCGCAGTTTGTGCAAACAATTCACTGGCTACACGATATTCTTTTCCTTTGAATTCTATTTTATCCAGAAAAGAAGCAAGATTAGTTCTTAAAGTACCAGTATAAACCAATTCACCAGTAGCTGAACGGTCAAAATCAGATTTACCGATTGCACATTCATTACCATCCTTAATAGGTATGATATCTGTTGTTGTGCTTCCAGTATCGATGAAAATACAATTATCAGATATTAATGTTGCTATTTGAGCTGTTGCAATCCAGTTTGCAGCAGCCGCTTTAAGAGGAGTTTTTTCTATTTCATCTTTTGACATCATTCCATCAATTCCAACATAAGCTGTTGGACAGGAAAAAGTCTCTTCACACTTCCTAACAACATCCAAAACTCCATCTTTTTTTGTATCATAAGCATCAACAAGTTCTGCAGTCATTGAAATACCTACCGCATCAATTTCAGATAATGGACATATATTTTCAATCAGTTCTACCAAAACTTGTGACAAATCATCATTATTAGTCCACATTGGAAGATATGCAAAATCAACCTCAATATTTTTTATCTCATCATTTTCAAAGTCAATAACTGCCAAGTCAGTATTTGCTCCACCAATGTCAAAACCTGCAATTTTCATTATTTAATTCTCCTAATATTCAAGTTATTTCCCTGTTTTTTAAATTCCACTTCACCATCTAATGAAATATCAACTTCATCAATATTGCCTTCAATAATTGTTTTACCTATATTGAAATTGGCTATTTTTTTAAGCCCAACATAAGGAGTGGCAAATCGAGCGTTGATTTCAAGCAGATATATCGGATAAATATCATCATTTTTACTTATTAACAAATCAACACCAACGAAACCGTTTAATCCGTCAACAGCTTCACATGCTTTTTTAGCTACTTCAAAAGCTTCATTTTGATATTCACTTTTAAAAGGTAACATTCCACCAAGATACATTCCTTTATCATTTTTAAGTTCGACAAATTGCTTATTTAAACTAATTGGGGTGGCTTTTCCATTGTTACATATTAAACTTACGCTAATATCCTCGCCATCAATAAACTCCTGAACTATAATCCGTGACTGCGGAGGGAATATTTTTTCCAAATCATAACTTAAATCATCAATATCATCAATTATTACTATATCTTCGCAATCAACACCAATTAATGGTTTTATTATTAATTTAAGTGGAGTCAATGGATCTTCAGCTTGCCATTTTTCATGTAAATTTGTGATTGCTCTTTTCCAATAGCCCTTAGAATCTATTTTAAATCTGAATGTTCTCGGTTGAGGAACAGTATTTGAAATAGTCTCATAAGTCAAAGATTTATCTGAAGCAATTAAACAGGCTTCGCTTGATGAATTGTAAATAAATACATTATTGTCTTCTAAAATTTTTGTGATATTATATAAAGCATTATTAATTTCGGCTGAAATGAAAATTGCCTTTGAAAAACTTGAAGCATTTTCTTCAAGCCATGAAGCAATGTCTGTATCAATCAATATTGGATTAACATTTGAATATTTATTAATAACCTTTTCATAAGATTTATTTATAACAACATCCAAATTATAATCTTTCAAATCATCAATTAATGCAAATAACAGGGCTTCAGCTTCTGAAATTATACATTTATCTTTTTCTCCTGAAGCAGTAAAATATTCAAATACCAAAATTGAATCATCATTTGTATTCGTCATAGGTAACACACATCTTTTTTATGTTTAAATCATCAGCAGGGAAGCGCATTTTATCTCCATCAAATACCATATGGATTAAAGCATTATTTTTCTTTTCAAAGTCCTTTACAGTTATATCTTCTTTGATTAATGCCATTTTTCTTTCAAATGAAGTCATAATATCCTCTGGAGCAGTGATATTTAATAATCCTTTTTCATAATAATCTTTTATGGCATCGACTGTTAATTTTGCTGAGTTTCCTTGACCATATGGGTTTGGAGCATTTCTCATTTTATCTGCAAATTCTTTATCATTTAATATCTTTTCAGCATTTTCCAAAATAACATCTTTATCTGAGCCGACAAGTATATTTCCACCAGCATTTACTGTTTCAGGTCTTTCAGTATTGTATCTTAATGTTAATGCCGGAACATTAAGAGTTATTGCTTCCTCCTGAAGACCTCCAGAATCAGTTAAAATTAATGTTGATTTTGATGTTAACTGCAAAAAGTCCAAATAACCCACAGGTTTAATAATATGAACATGACTCAAATCATTTAATTCATCAAATAAACCAAAATCCTGAAGGGTTTTTTTAGTTCTTGGATGAATTGGAAAGATAATATTCATTTCCTTTAACTCTTTTAAAGCGCCGATAATATTGGAAACACGATTTTTATCGTCTACATTTTCTGCCCGGTGCATTGTTAAAGTTAAAATATTATCCATATTATCAATATCTAAACTGGCAAGAGATTCTTCTTCAAATCCTCTTTTTTTAGCTATTTCCAAATGTCTAAAACAAGCATCGACAACAGTGTTTCCAGTAATGAATAAATTCTTCCTGGAATAACCTTCAGCCAAAAGATTAATGGCTGATTCTTCTGTTGGAATAAAATACATTGTGGAAGTTACATCACAAGCCATACGATTAATCTCTTCTGGCATGGTCATGTCAAATGATCTAAGTCCCGCTTCAACATGTCCAACAGCAATATGCAATTTAGAAGCTACTAAAGCACCAGCAAGAACCGCATTGGTATCACCCTGAACTAAAACAATATCCGGTTTTTCATCCATCAAAACTTCTTCAATACCTTTCATCATTAAGCCTGTCTGTTTTCCATGAGACCCTGAACCTACATGAATATTATAATTTGGAGCAGGAATTTCAAGGTCCCTAAAGAAGTTATCAGACATTTCCTTATCATAATGCTGACCGGTATGAATAAGAGTTAAATCAATTCCTCGTTGAATGATTTCATCAATAATTGGGGCCATTTTAATAATTTCAGGCCTTGTTCCAAGTACAACAGCAATTTTCATAATATCACTTATTAGTATATATAATTTAATAATAATTAAAAATTTTTGTTAAAAATATAGAAACATTTTAATAACATATAACACACAATAAAACATATGATTAATCTATTTACCATCGCATTATATTACGGAGACCCTCTAGGACCGATAAAAGGAATAATATCCGTTATAATTTTCATTGCTGTTATCGGATATTGTTGTAAAACCCCTGATTCCACGAACAACAAAAATACAAGAACAAACACCACATATAGGCATAACACATACACTCCAAGATATGATATCGAAGATGAAAATGAATACACGAATTACGATCCGACATGGGATGATGCATTTTTTGAAAAATACGGTGGCGAACCCTGGATTGATGATAATCCATGGGACCATGAAAAGAAATAACTTTTAAAATTCTAACTGTTCTGCAATACACATTTTACAAACAGCATTCGGAGATTCTAGATTTGCATCCTTAACCGGACAATAAAAAACACCATCTTTTTCTTCCACTTTTAAAGACCCAGGAAATGGAGTACCTACAGGATGAATAGGTTCTTCCAAAACAAAAGTCGTATATAAAGATACAATAGCATAAATTAAAGGAAATTTACTTTTATAAGACATTGATTCAGCATCATGATATGATTTTAATGTAGCTACAGCATCGATAAATTCATCTTTATCAACATCATTACTATAATAGTTATTATCATCCCGTATTTCACGAATACGACCTAAAAAATACTTTGAATAGACACCAATACTCTTTTTCTTATAACTATCCTGAACATATTTACTCTCCTCAATTATTTCTGCATTAGCTTTCATCAAATCAAAAACAGATATTGTTGCAGAATAATCTTTCAATACATTCAAAATAGCTTGTGGAGATACTTTTTCCTCAGCAATTGCTACATCCGAAAAATCATTATACATGCTAACATAATCATCCATAATCTCACATGTATATTATTTCTAAAAACTATCTAAAAAATTTTTTAGTCAATATTTAATATTAAAAAAAAAACAAAGATATATAAAAACATGAAATTTTCGATGAGATGAATTTATGTTAGAAAATTTTTTCAAATTTAAGGAAAATAACACAGATTTAAAAACAGAAATTCTTGCAGGCATCACCACATTTCTTGCAATAGCTTATATTTTAGGAGTTAACCCTACAATGTTAGCCGAAGGATGAATGCCTGCATCAGGAGTCTTTTTTGCAACCGCCATTTCATCAGGAATTGCATGTATCATAATGGGACTTCTTGCCAAATACCCTGTAGGACTTGCACCGGGAATGGGACTTAATGCACTTTTTACATATACAATAATACAAGAGATGGGAAATACATGGGAAACAGCCCTTGCAGCAGTATTTCTTTCAAGCACAATATTTTTAATAATTTCTATTTCTGGTGTGAGAGAAAAAATATTGAACATTATCCCCATTGACTTGAAATTAGGTATTGGTGCAGGTATAGGATTTTTCTTAGCTTTTCTTGGTCTTAAAAGTTGTGGAATCATCATTTCTAATCCATCAACATATGTCAGTATGGGAACACTTGCAAGTCCACCAACACTTCTTGCATTAATAGGTATTTTAGTTACTTTAATATTTTATGTTCAAAAGGTACCTGCTGCAGTATTCTTTGGTTTGCTTGCAACAGCAATCATTGGAGTAATCTTTACATTATTCGGATATGGTGTTGGAGATGCATTAATGCCAACTATTCCAGCACATCCGATAACTACAAATATGGATACATCATTATTCTGTGGATTTACCAAAGGATTTGAACAACTCTTCACGAACATCCCCGATTTAATAATCATGATATTTTCATTAGTATTTGTTACATTTTTTGATACAACTGGAACATTAATGACAGTTGGAAGACAATGTGGGTTTGTTGATGAAAACGGACATGCAAAGGGAATTGAAAAAGCATTTTTAAGTGATGCATTAGGTGGAATAATTGGCTCAATATGCGGTACAAGTACAGTAACTGCTTATGTGGAAAGTGCAACAGGTATTGGTATCGGTGGAAGAACTGGTTTAACCGCTATTGTAATAGGAATAATGTTTCTATTATCAATATTTATTTCCCCATTGATATTAGGATTATTTACTCCATCAGTAACGGCAGCTGCATTGGTTATTGTTGGAATATTAATGGTGAGCCAATTAAAAGAAGTGAACTGGCAGAGCACAGTTATTGCTTCATCAGTATTCTTAACAGTAATAATGATGATATTAAGCTATTCAATCTCAATTGGTATTGCATGGGGATTCTTAATCTATGCTATCGGAACAATAGCTCATGGAAGATACAAAGAAATGAGTATTGGAATCTGGATTCTTGCAATAGTCTTTATAATATACTTGTTCTTCGGATTGTAGTTTTGTGGATTAATTTTATACTACTTTTAATTTTTTTACATTTAAACCTTGAATTTACTCCAACTTTCAAAAAAAATGTAACTTTATATAGTTAACATGATAAAATATTAATCACCGATTAATTTTTACAGATGAGCATATGTTGGAGTCTCTTTTCAAATTTGAAGAAAATGGAACTAATTTAAAAACAGAAATTCTTGCAGGTATCACCACATTTCTTGCAATGGCCTACATTTTAGGAGTTAACCCTACAATGTTAGTTGATGGAGGAATGCCGACATCAGGAGTCTTTTTTGCAACCGCCATTTCATCAGGAATTGCATGTATCATAATGGGACTTCTTGCCAAATACCCTGTCGGACTTGCACCGGGAATGGGGCATAATGCACTTTTTACATATACAATAATAATAATGATGGGAAATACATGGGAAACAGCCCTGGCAGCGACATTCATTTCAAGCATTCTTTTCCTATTAATTACAATTTCAGGACTAACGAATACCATTTTAGATATCATTCCGATCGACTTGAAATTAGGTATTGGTGCAGGAATAGGATTTTTGTTAATATTTATTGGACTTCAAGATTGTGGAATTATCATAGATGATTTATCAACCCTAGTTAGTATGGGACATCTTTTATCAGCACCCGCATTACTTGCTTTAATAGGTATTTTTATTACAATAATTTTATATGTTCAAAAAATAAATTCGGCAATATTTATTGGCTTAATCCTGAACACAGTTCTTGGTTTAATATTTACTACACTTGGATTTGGAACAGGAAATGAATTAATGCCACACATTTCACCAGAAATAATTACTACAAATATTGACACTTCACTATTCCTGGGATTTGTTAGAGGATTTCAGGGACTTTTCTCCAATATTCATAATGTAATAGTAATTATATTTTCATTAGTATTTCTTTCATTTTTCGATACAACAGGGACTTTTGTTTCATTAGGTAAACAAGGAGGATTTATTGATGAAAATGGTAAAATAAAAAGAGTAGAAAAAGCATTTATCGGTAATGCGATAGCAGGAATGCTAAGTTCAATATTTGGAACAAGTCCCCTAACCACTTATTTGGAAAGTTCCGCAGGAATTGGAATAGGTGGAAGGACTGGTTTAACTGCAATTGTTACAGGTAGTTTATTTTTATTATCATTGCTCTTTGCTCCCACCGTATTATCATTATTTACCCCATCAGTGACAGTTGTTGCCTTAGTCCTTGTTGGACTTTTAATGATTCGGCAATTAAAAGAAGTAAACTGGGAAGATAATATTGTTCTGGTATCCGTTCCAATGACAATTGCAATGATGATATTTAGTTACTCCATTTCTCTAGGTATTGCATGGGGATTCATAACTTATGTTATTGCAACAATTGCTACAGGAAAAATCAGAGAAATTAGCTGGGCAACATGGATACTTTTAATTGTCTTTGTAATATTTTTATTATTCGGATTATAATGTGGAATGCGAAAAATGATTAAAAAAATAGTAATATTCTAAATCAACAGATAAAAAATATTGATAAGAAAAATTTAGATTACGAACAAAAAGATATATAAATAATATAATAAAATAATAATTGTTGATAATATGTTAAGAAAAGATAAAATATTGTTAATCAGTGATGATAAAGATAATAAGTTTTTTAATAAAATACATGATTTCATTAAGGAAGACAAATCACTCATGCTAATATATTCCAGAAGTGATCCCGATTCATTTAAATCAAATATTAAAAGAAATTATTATATTATCTATATTGACTATGACCATATAAAACGAGATGTAGAAGACCTCGTAAATCAAATTATTCAATACTTGCTTTCATTACCTCTCATAGTTATTGGATATTCAAAAAAAGAAATTGATGAAAACGTAAAATATGCTTATTCATTTGATTACAGCAGTATAACCAAAGAGGTATATCATAAGCAATTGACAAACACCATTAAAATTTTAAAATACTGTAGAAATGTAAAAACTATCTCCTTTTTACCAGGCAGTTATGTGATAAATGAAGTTATTAAAAAAAAATTAAATAATAACCAAGATTTCACAATAATGTATCTTGATATTGATAAGTTTAAAGCTTACACCGACTACTATGGTTTTTTTAAATCGGACGCTGTTTTAAAGTTTATGTCAGATATTATTAAAAACAATATGAATAAATATGGAAGTACAAAAGATTTTATAGGTCATCCTGGCGGAGATGATTTTGTAATTATATTTGAAGATAAGGAAACTGCTAAAAAAGTAGGCGATAAAATAGTTGAAGAGTTTGATGCTGGAATATCTGACTATTATAGTGAAGAAGATAGGAAAAATGGATATATTACAACTTTAAGTAGAGAAGGAGAGTTAAAGAAATTTCCCATATGTACATTATCTATCATTACTATTACAAATGAATCCAATAAATATTCTACTGCCGAAGAACTGTTTAAAGAAATGATGTGTAAGAAAGAAGAGGCAAAAGATTTCAGCGGATCCATCATGCTGCAAAGTTAATTTGATTGTTAATGAAAGATAGTTAAAAAGGAGTTAAAATAATGGATTTAAAAAAAATATTTATTATAGATGATTCAGGTGATGTGTGCGAATTTATAAAAAGTCTATTTAAAAATGATTCCTCCATAAAAGTTATATGCAGTAATTCCAAACCTAATAGTTTATTAAAAAACTTTAAAACTGATTTTAATCTTATTATAATCAATAAAGATGGAATTAAACATGATTTAAGAGAATTAACAGGATTTGTTAAGGAACATCTTTTTTATTTAATTATTCCAGTAGTCGTTTTAACTTCAAATAAAGAAGATATTTATAAAAAAAATGAGTTAATTTTTCCTATTATCACATATTATCTAAAACCATTAAATAAAAAGAAAGTTATAACAAATATAAAATATACCCTTGGAACTTTTGATTATAATCTAAATATTAATGATATTTCAGGTCTCCCCTGCTGTGCCATTATAGATAGAAAGATTACATATGAACTTATTGAAAAATCCGAATTTTCATTTATATTCCTTGATTTAGATAATTTTAAAGATTACAATGAATATTATGGTTTAAAAAGAGGTAATGATGTTATTTTATTCTTTTCAAACCTTTTACAGGACATAATTACAGAAATTGGGACTATTGATGATTTCATTGGCCACGTAGGTGGAGATGATTTTGTCATGATTTTAAAAGATTATAGGCGTAGTGAAAAAATATGTAAGGAAGTTATCCATAGGTTTGAATCAGGGATAAGAGATTATTATGATAAAAAGGATTTAAAAAACAAATATATTGAAGTTATAGATAGGGAAGGAAATTTAAAAAAGTTTCCTATAATGGGAATTTCAATCTCTGTTGTTAAATATAATGAATTTAAAAACAAAACATTTGATGAAGCTTACAAGGAAATTATGGAATTTAAAAAAGAAGTGAAAAAAATCAATGGTAGTGCATTTTTAATAAAAGAGTAAATTCATTAAAATAATATTAAAAATAAACGGTTAAAAAATGGCTAATGAAAATATTGACATATTGAGAAGTAATCCAAAAAATTCTTTAATAAAATTATCCATTCCAATAATGGTTACTATGATTACCACATCACTTTATAATATAATTGATGGAGTGTGGATTGCAGGATTAGGTGCATATGCCATTGCTGGTGTTGGTATAACTATTCCCTTATGGATGATTATTAATGGTCTTTCTTCCGGGCTTGCAAATGGTGTAACAAGTACAATTACTCGTTTTAGGGAAGAAAGTGATGAAAAAGCTAATCTTGCCGGGGAACAATCAATAATTATATTTTTCATATGTTCGATTATTTTATCAGCAATCCTGTTAATAGTTTTAAATCCATTTTTAGATTTTTGTAACATAGATGCACCAGTTTATAAAGAAGCTGTTGATTATTCTATACCTTTATTCGCAGGTTTGATAACATTTGTATTTAGTAATGGATTAGCAGCTATTTTACGTGCAGAAGGAGATACTAAAAGAGCCATGTATGCAATGACATTAGGCATAATATTAAATGCAATATTAGATCCAGTTTTTATTTATTTATTACATATGGGATCTGCAGGTGCTGCAGTTTCTACTATTTTTACTTCATTTATCAGTGCAATAATTATTTTTTATTGGATTTTTATTAAAAAAGATACTTATATCAATTTAAATACTGAAAACATTATTAAATTTAAAATAAAATGGGAGATTATAAAAGATATTCTAAATACAGGAATTCCCGCATCATTTGTTTTGTTCATGCTGTCTTTTGCATCATTTGTATTTTATTATTTTATAAGTATTGTTAGTGGAACTTTAGGTATTGGCATATTCTCTTCCGGTAATCGTATATACTTACTTGGCCTAATGCCCTTAACATCAATGTGTTCTGCATTTGTTGCAGTTGTTGGAACCCAATATGGATCTAAAAATATGAAATATTTAAAACTAGCCCACCATTATTGTTGCATATATTCAGTTATCATTGGAATAACAGTAGCTATTTTATTTATAACATTTTCAGATCAACTAGCTTATGTATTTTTAATATCTGCAAATGATTTTCAATTATTTGAAGGAATTTCCACATTTATTAAGTACACTGCATTATGCATCCCCTTTTTAGGGATAGGACTACCATCAACTTATTTATATCAGGGATTAGGTAAGGGTTTACAAGGCTTATTCTGCACAACATTTACAGAAGTAATCTGTACAATTCCAGCCACATATATATTTGCATTTATTTTAAATTATGGGTTAATAGGTATTTGGATAGGTTTCATTGCAGGTAGAGGTTTTTCAAGTATTATTAATTATATTCTTGCCAAATATTCTCTTAAAAATTTAGAAAAAACGATATGAATATACATTATTACATACAATTATAACATCATCCCGAAAACCCCCGAAATGTAATCGTAGTTGTAGATTCTTTTGAAAGTTCCGTTATGTATTTTTACCACCATTAAACATAGTTTAGGGTTTTTTATTACATTTAGTGAAAATTAATCTTTCTACATCGTATACATTTCTCGTGCATATCTTGTTATTGTTTCAGGTTGGTTTTGTAACATATTTCCCATATTTACAATTTTTACAAACTTAAAAATAAAAAAGCCAAAGTTTCCGCAATCATTTTTTCCTGTGGGAAGGATATGCTCATCAAGAGCTAATTCTATATTATTGAGACGGCTAAAAACATATATATACTCTCAAAACAAAATAACCCATAGTAAATATTGTCAAAAGATTTGACTAAGAGAATCGAAATTTTATAAGAGAGGATTAAAACTTAAATTTTTTAGTGATGGCATTGTGATGTCCGATTAAAAGTAATTTGGAAGGAAGATAAAATGAAAATTAAGTTTTATTTGATGTTAATTATAGTTATTTTATTTTTTTCTATAGCATGTGTTTCAGCTAGTGAAAATACTAATTTAACTGATATTCAAGACGTGCCAAACGATTACGGATTAGATGATTCGTCATCTGTTTTTCAAAAAGAATGGTATGTTGATGGAAGTAAAAGTGATGATGGTGATGGATCAGATAGTAATCCATTTAACAATTTAAAAAGTTCAATAAATAAATCAAATGATGGGGACACAATTTACATTGCACCTGGAAATTATAATGGTTTAAAAAATGTGAATTTATCTATTAACAAAAAATTAAATCTTATAAATTGGGGTAGTGGTGATGTGATATTTGATGGTGAAAACAACTATCGAATTTTTAATATTTCAGCATCATCTTTCAATATCACAGGATTAACATTTGTTCAAGGAAATTCAACTGGTAATGGAGGATCATTATACTTTGAGAATGGACTTAAAAACAGTAACATAGAAGCAAATTTTATTAATAGTTCAGCAGTAAATGGTGCAGCAATATATTTCAATGATATAGTTGAAAATAACACTTTTACAGGTTCATTTATTCAAAACAGCGCGATTGGTGATGGTGGAGCTATTTATTTAAATGATAATTCTAAAAATAATCTCTGGAAACTTTTATGTGAAGAAAATAAAGCAGACTCAAATGGAGGAGTATTCTATTTTAATGGGAATTCAACAAAAGACACATTTGAAGGAAATTATGTTAGAAATAAAGGAAATGGTCGTTGGGGCGGAGTATTTTATTTCTTCGGCTATTCTGATTACAATGTGTATAGTGGAAACTTTTCTTATAACTATGCTAAGCTATGGGGTGCAGCATTATATGCAAATAATCATTCCTCTCATGGAATTTATTCTGGGAATTTCATAGGAAATTATATTCCTGATGGTTCCGGTGCAGGATTGGTTTTTGATTGGGATGTTTCGAATAGTGTTTTTTCAGGTAATTTCTCCAATAATTATGTTCATGAATTTGTAGGTGCAGCCATAGAAGTGTCAGGAGAATTTAAAAATAATGTCATTAGCGGTTATTTTGAAAATAATACTGAAGCTGCAATAGTTTTGAGTAGATGTTATAACAATACAATTAATGGTACTTTTATAAATAATTATGGTCGTTATTGTGGAGCAATAGGCTTAGAAGAATCTATAAATGATAATTTTTCAGCAATTTTCATAAACAATAAGGTATCAGAAAAATCAGGAGGAGCTATTTCTATCGGCACAAATGTAATAAACACAACTTTTGGAGGAATGTTTATTAATAACTCCGCAAAGTTGGATGGTGGTGCAATAGCAATATATGCTGCTTTTAATCCATATGTAGAATATATAATTAATTTTACTGTTAATGGCAAATTTATTAATAATTCTGCAGGCCGAAATGGCGGTGCAATTTCCATTGATTCTTCTTCTAAAGTATTTTTATCCAATATTGCAGCAATATTTGATTATAATCATGCCAAAAAAGGCGGTGCAATTTATTTAAACGCATCTGATTCATTTATTAATTCTTTTGTTTTTAATAATAATGGTGCGAATGACGGGGGAGCAATCTATTTTACAAATAATGCAACTGTAACACAGTCTAATTTTACAAATAATACTGTTAAACATAATGGAGGAGCAATTTATATCGGAGGTTGTGGAATTGTAAATAAGTGTAATTTAATTAATAATTCTGCTAATTTTTATGGTGCAGGAGTTTACTTTAATACTAATGCAATCGTATCCGATTCCAATTTTGATAATAACCGTGCAGACATAAGTGGTGGTGGAATCTACAGTGGTAATAATGTTGATATAGATAATTGTTCTTTCAATAGTAATTATGCCTATGACGGAGGAGCATTAAGCTCTATTGGTCAAGCTACAGTCAACAATTCAGAATTTATAGATAATACAGGCATTTATGCAGGTGCAATTCACTTTGAAGGTATAGGTATTGTGGATTCATCTAACTTCACCAATAATCTTGCAATAAATAATGAGGGAGGAGCAATTTTATCTGACATTTCAGTGGCTGTTGATAAATCTAATTTCACAAATAATCGTGCATTGAATAAAGGTGGAGCTATTTTCAGTTATGGTAAAGCAACAATTGAAAAATCCAACTTTATTAACAATAGTGCTGCATATGGCGGTGCTTGTTACATAGTGAATAATACTGCGGTTATAAATAATTGTGCGTTTAATGACAATGCAACAGAATATAGTGAAATTTTCTTTGAGGATGCAATAGACCAAAGTGATTTAAATAACAATTGGTGGGGCTCAAACAATCCCGATTGGGAAAAAATAATTAATACCAAACAAATCCCTTCAAGTTATGCTGTTTTAAATGTATCTGCTAATCCTAGTGAAATTTCTGCCAGTGAAAAATCCACCATAACCACAAATTTTGTTTGGAATGGAACAAACACTTACGCAACTAATTCATTACCTATAAGAAACATTAAATTATCTTCTGATGGGGGTTATTTAAGTGAAACTGAAGGTTATGTTGGTTTAACTTCAGAATTCTCATCCAAAACGGAGCGTACTTATATTGTAAATGCTACTGTCGATAAGGAAATGATATCAATTCCAATAGAAGTAACAGATTCTGCACCTAAAGATAATTTAACACTCAAAGCTACAGCCAAACCAATAACTATTGGTGAAAATGCTACAATTGTCATAACAGGCTTTGAAAAAGCAACAGGTGAAGTCCGTGTTGATGCAGGCAATGGTGTTTACTTTGCATCCATTAACAAGGGAACTGCTATAGCCAATATTCCCCAATTAAACGCAAATACAACAGCAATAATTAAATATCTGGGAGATGATAATTATAATCCTGCTTCCACTACAGTCGAAATTGTTGTTAACCCCAAAGGAAAAGAAAATGCCACCATTACAATTGATGCACCAGAAATTACAGAAGGTGAAAACGCTACCATTACAGTAACTTTACCTAAAGATGCAACAGGTAAAATAACTATTGGTAATGAAATCATTACTGTTATTAATGGTACTGCAAACACTGTTTTAACCAATTTGCCTGTTGGAAACACCACCATTCCTGTAACTTACTCTGGTGATGAAAAATATAATCCAATTGAAACAAATGTAACGGTAATTGTAAAAGAAACTACATCAGACATCATCATTATCGCTTCAAACGTTAATAAATACTACAATGGACCTGAAAGATTTACAGTTAAAGTAACTGACAATAAAAGAAATCCTTTAACAAATAAATCAGTAAACATTATAATTAATGGTGTCACATACACCAGAACTACTGATACTAACGGTAGCGCAAGTATTGCTCTTGGATTAGTTGCTGGAGTTTATGATGTCAATGTTACAGTCGACAATCAAACCGTTTATTCAGTTGTAACCATTTTACCTACCGTAAACGGTACGGACATTGTAAAAATATTTAGAAATGGAACTCAATACCTTGCAACATTTTTAGACAGTAATGGCAAATACCTGACTAATGGGACTAACGTGAGATTCAACATCAATGGAGTAATGTATGATCGTAAAGTGTCCGAAGATAAAGGTTTGGCAAAATTAAATATTAATTTAGAACAAGGAGAATATGTAATCACAGCAATTAACCTTATAACCGGAGATATGGCAGCAAACAACATTACAGTACTACCATTAATCACTGAAAACAAAAATATTATAAAATACTATAAAAACGATACACAATACACAGTAAAACTTTTAGGCGAAGACAGCAAAGCAGTTGGTGCGGGAGTAACTGTAAAATTCAACATCAACGGAGTATTCTACGAAAGACAAACCAATGAATCAGGAATAGCTAAACTAAATATTAACTTACAGCCAGGATTCTATATCATAACCACAGAATACAACGGATGTAGCGTGTCAAATATCATCACAGTATTACCTATATTGTATGCTGTAGACATTGCAATGAAATACGGTGACCAAACCCAATTCAAAGTTAATCTGCTTGATGGACAAGGTAAAGCGTATGCAAGCCAAAATATTACATTCAACATCAACGGAGTATTCTACAACAGAACAACTGATGGTTTAGGTATAGCAAAGTTAAATATTAACCTGATGCCTGGCGAATACATTATAACTTCAAGTTTTAACGGTTCAAGCATTGCAAATAAAATAACTATAATGGAGACCTGAATAATCCTGTAAAAAGAGTTTAATGCAAAAAAACAAGGTTACGTCAAGTCAAACTTAAATCAAATCATTTAAACTTTTTATCATTGATTCACGGATTGCATACTTTTTTTGAAGATTATCCAGTGAATCAACCAAATTCCTTTTAAAGCGGTTGCAGGCATAATCGTCATATTTAAACTTAATACCATCATATTGAATATCCATTAAAATCAGATATTCCGCTTCCATTACTTTAATATTGGCCCGTGGAGAATCTTCAGGAGGATTCAATAAATCATTGACATCATCCAAAGTCATCTTATCCAATGCCACATCTACAAAAACACGCATCATTTTTCTTACCATATTCCATAAAAATGATTCACCATAAATGTCAATAAAAATTGGAGATAACGTATCATGCAAATTAGGAAATTCCCTTTTATGATAATCTTCCAAATCGACTCTTGTGATTTTAATATCATCAATTGTTCTTGTAGTTGTCTTTTGAAATCTTTTTGTAAAATTAGTAAAGTTATGAGTACCTTTAAAGACTTCAGCAGCTTCATTTAATTTATCAATATCCAAATCCTGGAATAACAGGTATCGATATTGTCTCATTTGAGCATATCTTGGTTTAAAAGCATAACGGACAGGAGCTTTTGCTAAAATTTGAATATCATCAGGAAGACTATTGTTAATTTCATTCACCCTAACTTCTTTTTCAGACTGAAAACTAATTACATTACCTAAACTATGAACTCCCGCATCTGTTCTGCCGGCTATTCTGAATCTGGACTTTTTTAAATCATCAATATAATCCAATTTACGTAAATGATATATTAATTCCTCTTCAACAGTCCTTATATTAGGCTGTCTTTGAAAACCGTGAAAATTAGTTCCTATATATCCAATTTTTAGTGCCGTTCTTTTCATCAGTAATAGTTTTTAATTTTAATATAAAATAAGTTTTAGGATGAAAATCCTAAATTAAGTTTTTTATCATATGAGTGGTTTCGTCATAATCATCTTCTTCGACGGTTATAACATAACCTAAAGATTTCCAAAATGGCAAACCTGCTTCAAGATATCTATGTGTATGAAGATAAATTTTGTCATATGATTGAAGACGTGCAAAATCTTCCATTTTAGCTACAAGATTTCGGGCAAGACCGTGCCTTCTATAATTTTTATCAACCATTAATCGCCAAATGCTTGCAGTATCTTCACTTGAGTAAACCCCTTTAAAAAAATCATAATCCAAATCATAGGCCCTTAAGGCAGATGTGGCAACTATCTTATCTCCATCCCAGGCTATGAAAAAATTGTTTCTTTCAGGTAAAATGTAATACTCCCTTATACCGTCAATATCATAATGAAACTTGGGCATAGGACCAATCCCATATTCTTTTTTGATTTGGTCATACAAAAAGTCTTGAACAAGATTTATCTCATCAGAATTATCACATATTTCTGTTATTCTAAAATTCATAATATCATCAAAAAAATAATGAAAAAGAGAAATAGTTAATTTCTCTTATTCCTGTGCAGTTTCAGGATTAAGTAATTTTTCAACATTTTCACCAATTAAATCGAATAACAACACAACTATTAATAAAGACAAACCAGGATAGAATGCTAACCACCAATATCCGGATGATAAATAGTGCATTGATTCAGATAATATAACTCCAATTGCAGGATCATGAGGAGGTAAACCAAATCCTAAAAATGTTATTGCTGCTTCGTGCATAATAGCATGCGGAAACATTAGGATAATACCCACAATTATCTGAGAAACGATTAACGGCAAAATATGCTTTGTTGCAATCCATACTTTTGATTTTCCTAAGTTTTGTGCTAAATGAATATACTCTTTTGTCTTAATTTCTTTAACTTCAGACCGAAGAACTCTTGCAAGAGGAGTCCAGTGTGTTAAACCAACACCCATAATTACTCCCAAAGTTCCACCACCAAACATTATTGAAATAAGAATAATTAAAAGAATGTGTGGTATTGAACCAAATAAATCAATAATACTAGCAACAGCTTCATCAGCAAACTTGTTGAAACTGGAAAATAATCCCAATATTATTGAAATAAGTGTACTTACACCAGATGCAACAATACCAACAGTTAAACTTAAACCCAGACCGGCAATAGTTCTTAAAAACATATCTCGCCCCATCCAGTCAGTTCCGAAAAGATGTTGGAAAGAAGGCATCTGATTAGCACTGGTGAAACTTGTTGGAATATCACCAATGAATAAACTAGAAATCAAAATACTGGCAATCAATAATATAGAAATTCCTATTATAAGAAGAGTTTTTGTCCTAAGATTAGCCTTATACAAGAACCATTGTTCTTTATCATTAGTTGCCTTTTTTCTAATCATTAAATTCACTCTCCTTAATTCTTGGATCAATGAAGTAATACGAAATATCCGCAAGTAAATTTCCAACAAATACAAATACGGCACTAAATAGAACAATTCCTAAAAATAGCGGAACATCACTTTGAAGTCCCGCAGCCACTGCCGTTTGCCCAATTCCAGGATATGAAAATACCTGTTCTACCAAAACAGCTCCACCAAACAATTCACTGAATGATAAGAATTGTAATGTAACTGCTGGAAGTAGTATATTTCTAATTCCATGATTTTTTACTAAATCCCAACCTTTTTCACCTCTAGATTTTGCAAATAATACATAATCAGAAGATAATACCTGGACCAATTCATTACGAGTATACATTGCAATTGGCGCTAAACCTACTAGACTTAATGTTAATGTAGGAAGTACAAGTCTTGATGCCCATTCCATAAATGTAGCATCTGTACTTTTAATACCAATAGGAACACCAAAACCAATTGGGAATAATTTTAAATAGACTGCAAAGACCATTAAGATAAGCATACCTACCCAAAAGGAAGGTGCAGACTGAATTGCATAACAATAAGTTTTTACTGCCTTATCAATCCATGATCCTTTATTTTTACCGGCAACAACACCTAATAAAAATCCAATAATACCACTTAATAACCAGGATATACTCATTAATGCAAGAGATGCTGTAAATTTATCTACAATAACATCCATAACAGGGGCACGATAAATTAATGAAACACCAAGATTTCCCTGAACCAAATCCAACAACCAGTGATAAATTTTAGTAGGAAGAGGTACACCTACACCAAAGTACTGGTTAAGAATTTGACGTTGAGCTTCAGATACTGCAGCACCTTTTAAATAAACAGAAACAGGATTAATAGGGGATAAATCTAATAATATAAAACTAAAAATTGCAACAGCAACCATCAAAATTATAAAACGGATTAATTTATATCCGAAAAATTTTATAATACTTTTTCGATTCATATTGAACCCCCACAAAAATTTTTAAAAAATAAAAAAAAGGAAAAAGACTTAATTAAGCCCTTGTCCATTCACAAATATTAATTAAAATATCATTTCCTAAACCATCAGGTTGGTTTCCCATATTTACGCCATTTTTAATGAAATAGTTATAGTCATAGTTTGCTAACCATACCCATGGAGCATCACCGGCAGGACCCCATCCTCCACCGTTAACGAGTGCAGATTGAGACCAGTAATTATTAGCCTGATTGAAATCATTACTATGCATAGCTTGTTCCATTAAAGCATCAGAAGCACTGTTATTATATAAATTAGGATTCATATAGAAACCGTCAACTTCTTTACTGTGGTATTGTTGATAGATTGATTTATATGGGTCAGGAGAAGTTTGTTGCATTAAAGCAGCTGAACTGTACATATTTTGATAAATTGTATCCCAATCAGCACCTTTAAGGTTAACTTCAATTCCTATTGCTTTTGCTTGTTCAGCAAATACTGTGGATAAAGATTGTCTATCAAGATAATCTGGAGGATAGTATAAGTCGAATGATGCTTTAGTACCATTTTTCTCTACGATTCCATCACCATTTGTATCTTTCCAGCCACCTTGTTCTAATATTTGTTTTGCCTGTTCCACATTACCGTCAGTGACTTTACTTGCATTATTTGCATAGTCTCTTGTGTCAACACCAGTAAATTCCGGTTTAGCGTGTCCAGAAAATACTGAATCTACCATTTTATTACGATCAATACCAACATTTAATGCTTCACGAATAGATTTATCAGCTGTTACATTATTACCAATTTTATAAGTATCATTTACTACAACTCCATTATCTGGAAGATATGGTAAAGATACACCTTGTGCCCTTCCTGCAGATTTTTCAACAAATTGATATCCGTCAACAGATTGATTTAAAGCAGAAGTTGCAACAGGCACTACATCAAAATCATTAGATTTAGCTAATTCTAACCAAGTTGATTCTTCAGGGAAAACTAAAGTAATCTGAGTAAAGTAAGGTTTTTTATCATAATAATTATCATTTATTTTAAAGATTGCTTGTTGACCTTTATCCCAGTGGTCCAATACATAAGGACCAGAACCAATAGGATGTTCACCATATGTTGCATTATTATATTCAGCCGGTACAATACCAACATATCTTAAATCATAAATGAATGTAGATCTTGGTTCAACTAAACTAAATTGAACAGTAGTGCTGTTTACTGCAGTTGCATTAGCAAGATTTGTTAAATCCAACTCGGATTTTGTTTCTTTTGCTTTATTAAATGTAAATGCAACATCTTCAGCATCTAAAGTTGAATTATCTGAGAATTTAACGTCATTTCTTAAGTTTACAGTCCATGTTTTTCCGTCACTACTGATCGAATAACCAGTTGCTAAATCAGGAACAATAGTTCCATTTGAATCTGTTTTAAATAAACAAGATTGTACTAAAGGATTGTAGTTTTGATGTCCGCATCCCCAACCAGTAAGCGGGTCGAAACCTGCTTTAGGTTCTTTAATGTTACTGTGTGCAGCAACAACTAAATGGGTTGGGTCGCTATCATGATGTGAATTGCCCATGAAAATATAAGCTCCGGCAATAATTGCTATGAGAACTACAACTCCACCAATTAAAAGTTTTTTATCCATAATTTTTCACCCTTTAAACAAGTGCAATATTAAAATAAAGTAATACTTTTTCGCATAAAAATAAGTATAAAGTAATACTATTTATTATTATTTTAATATTATTCATATTATATTGATAAAAATATAAAAATATATCTATTATTTTTTATTACAAATTTAAAATACAATAATAACAAAGAACCTCTTGTAATATGACATATAATACAATATTACCTTTAATATAATATACAAATTAACAAAAAAATAATAACAAAACTTAAAAATATTATATTAATTAATGAAAAAACAAAAGTAATAATTAATTTAATATAAAATTAAAAAGAAATATTATAAATCATGTCATTATCCAATAAATTAAAAGAATATTTACTTGAAAATGGTGCAACAGCAGTAGGTTATGCAGACATTACCGGTTTTTCTCCAAAAAAAGGATTGGATAATGGAGTTGTTTTTTATATAACTTATCCAAAAGATATCATTAAAAATATGCAAAATGCACCAACCCAAGACTATGTTAATGAATTAGTAAGTTTAAACACAAGATTAGATGAACTGGGAATGAAATGTGAAGAATTCTTAATTGATAAAGGATATAATGCATATGCCCAAACAAAAAAGAGATTGGGTACTGATTTTGGTGAAAACAATAGCTTTGAATTGCCACATAAAACAATAGCTACACGTGCAGGTTTAGGATGGATTGGCAAATCCGCATTATTTACAACAACCAAATTCGGATCAGCTTTAAGATTATCATCAGTTCTAACAAATGCACCACTTGATTTAGGAAAGCCTATACTTAAGTCAAAATGTGGAAAATGCATAGAATGTATGGAAGCATGTCCTGGCGGTGCAATCAGTGGGAAAGAGTGGAATTATAAACTTAAAAGAAATGATTTTTACGACGATAAAAAATGCGAAAAGTATGCACTTATAGTATCCTATGAAAACTTAGGAAAAGAAGATACCGTATGCGGAAAATGCATCTATGCCTGTCCACACACACAAAAATATATTAAAAAGTCATAATGTGACTGCATATTGAAAAATAGATGAATGGTAATTTAGTTCCATACCATGAATCTTTTTATCCATATGGACTGTTTCCAATTCGTCATTTGAATCTAACATGACAACAAATCCCATTTTAGTCCAATATTCAATAGCTCCAGGCAATGTCTTATGTGTATGCAAATAAATATTTTCATAACCACAAGTATTAGCAAAAGTTTCAGCAACACTAAACATTTTTGAAGCAAGACCACAACGCCTGTATTTTCTGTCAACAAATAATCTCCAGATACTTGAAGTGGTATTTTTTGAATAGATATTTCTAAATTCCGGAAAATCTTTATCATAAGCTCGAATACCAATTGTTGCAATAATTTCACGGTTTTCATTATAAGCAACAAAAAAATTATTTTTTTCAGGGGCAATATAATAAGATTCCATATTCATAATGTCTTGATGCCATTTAGGAACATAACCATATCCAAATTCTCTTTTTATTTGGTCAAATAAGAATTTTTGAACATCGTTAATCATTTTTGAATCATTAATTAGTTTTTTTATTGTAACTTTCATATTGACACCACAAAAAAGTAATACTTTATATAAAATAACTTACTAAAATAGTAATACTTTTTAATAAATTTTGAATAACTTTAATATTGATAAGGAATAAAATAGTATTTAAAGATTATTATTTGAAAATTAATCAACCTCAATTACTCAATATTTTCAAATTTGAAAAATTATTATGGGTGAAATAATGGAAAAGTTATTGGACGTGGAAAATGTATCAATTTCATTTATTCAATACGTACAGGGATTAAATCAACGTGATTTGAAAGTAATCACAGATTTAACATTAGATGTATCTGAAGGTGAAATTTTAGCTATTTTAGGTTCAAGCGGTTCTGGAAAAAGTTTACTTGCTCATGCAATATTTGGAATTTTGCCTGAAAATGCGAATTTAAATGGAAAAATAAAATACAAAGGAAAAGAATTATCACAAGAAGACAAAGAAGAACTCAGAGGAAAAGAAATAACATTGATACCACAATCAGTTAATTTTTTAGACCCTTTAATGAAAATATCTAATCAAGCAATCGGTAAAACTGAAAATGATGCAGAAAAAAAAGAAAAAAAAGCCAAACAACGAGAAATATTTCAACGGTATAATTTAGGTCCTGAAGTTGACGATATGTATCCCTTCCAATTATCCGGAGGAATGGCAAGACGTGTACTTGTATCAACAGCACTTTTATCTGATCCGAAATTAGTTGTTGCAGATGAACCTACACCGGGTTTAGATGAAAAGACAGTTCAGGAAACCTTGAATCATTTCAAAAAGATGAAAGATGATGGTGTAGGTGTTTTACTGATTACGCACGATATTCATGCAGCACTTGAAATTGCAGACAGAATAGGAATATTTTATGCCGGTTATGTAATAGAAATTGCCGAAAACAAAGATTTCTCAGGAGATGGTGAAAACTTACTCCACCCATATACCAAAGCACTTTATAAAGCTCTGCCCGCAAACGGATTTGAACTGAAAAAAGGTCACCAGCCACTACATGGAGAAATACCTGATGGCTGTCCGTACTATAACAGATGTGAAATGGCATTTGACAGATGCAAAAAAGAAAGACCTCAATTAATAAGCCTTGGAAACAAGAAAATAAGATGTTTCAAATACGAGGAAGGTGCATAAAATGGAACTTAAAGCAACAAATATCTCATTCAAATATCCATCAGCTAAAGAATACCTGTTAAAAGATATCAATCTGGAATTGGATAATAACAAAATAATGGGTTTAATTGGAGACAGTGGAAGTGGAAAATCAACACTATGCAAAATATTATCAGGATACGTTACAAACTATGAAGGCAGTGTAACTTTTGATGGTAATCCATTGCCAAAAAAAGGATTTAAACCTGTTCAGTTAATTTATCAGCACCCAGAAAAAGTAATGAATCCAAAATGGAAAATGGCAAAGGTATTGGAAGAATCATGGGACGTTGATGATGAAACATTATCTGAATTTGGTATTCAAAAATCATGGTTAACACGTTTTCCACAGGAGTTATCCGGAGGAGAACTTCAAAGATTTTCTGTTCTAAGATCCTTAAATCCAGAAACGAAATTTTTAATAGCTGATGAAATGACAACAATGCTTGATGCAATAACACAAGTACAAATTTTAGATTCAGTTTTAAAAATAGTTAAGAAAAGAAATATGGGATTTTTACTCGTAAGTCACGATATGGATTTAGTGGACACCATATGTGATGATAAAATCTATTTAAAAGATATTAATGGTGCTTAATCATTAATACTTATTAATTTTTTAATTACATAATCTGCCCAAATCATCGTAATGTTATTTGAAACAATCTCACCCAATACAATACCCATCCAGGCTCCCCATACACCATAACCTAAGAAAACAGCAAATAATACTGCAAAAAATATTGTAAAACCCGTTTCCCTCAATATTGTTTGAAACATTGCTGTTATTCCTTTTCCAATGCCCTGGAAAACATAAGTTGAAGCAACACCAACCGCCATTGTTGGGTAATATATTACAATCCAGGAAAGAAAACTGGTTAACTCTGAAGCAATTCTCACACTACTTCCGCTAGATGCAAATACTGAAGTAATATCTCCTGCAAATACATTGGTTAAAATCGCAACGAAAACTGCAATAATAATTGAAATTTTCATTGCATATCTGTGGGCAATTTGAATATTCATATAATTTCTTGCACCATAATTAGCCGCAATTATGCTGATTAATGCAGTTCCGATAGCAAGTAATGGAGTCGTTCCAATAGTTACAATTCTCCATCCCGTTGAGTAAACAGCAACGGAATCAGTTGACCCGACAAAAGCAAGAAGTGCAGAAAAAACCGCAGCAAAAAATGCATTATTTAAAAGTTGAACACTTGCAGGAATGCCTACTTTAATTATATCTTTTGAAATATCCCTATCAAAGTTTAAATTAGAAAGATTAGGCCTTAAATAAGTATCTTTTTTTATATAAAACCAATATATCAAAATTAAAATAACAAATATTGATGAAATTATAGTTGCAAAAGCTGCACCTTTAACACCCAAATTTAAATTATAAATAAAAATAGGATCCAAAATCATATTTAGAATAGCTGAAGCCATCATAGCGTACATCGGTCGAGTAGTATCACCCTCACCCCTAAAAATACCATACAATGCATTGGAAAAGATAATAAAAATTGAACCTAAAAGAATAATTACACCATAATCTGTAGCATAACCGATTGTTTTACCTGCACCCATTGCATTTAAAATAGGGACTAATAAAATCAATAATATTACGGTTATTAATATTGAAACTATAATGTTAATTATAATTGAATGAACAGAAGCATTATCGGCTTTTAATTTATTTTCTTCGCCAAGATATTTTGATAATGCAAAAGCAGCTCCCGAACCTAAACCATTTCCAAATCCAACAAGAATCATGAATATTGGTGTAAAAAATCCAACACCTGCAAGAGCATCGGCACCAAGACCAGACACCCAAGCAGCATCAATCAGATTATAAAAACTGGTTATGAGTAATGAAATAATCAACGGAATAGACATTTTTATTAATGCTTTTTTGGGATTATGAAGCATCATATCCACAGAATTTGATTGATTATTACCCAACATATGTAAATATTAGGAATTTAATCAGATATAAAATTAATCAAGAAAACATTATTTTTTAATAGAATACCCCAAATTAAAAATAAATAACATAGTAATTTTTAAATTGTTTAAAATTTAAATAAATAATTCTTTTAATCTTTATTCTGGACACCCATTAATATTGGGTCTGATTAGATGATTAATTTAAAAAAAAGAAATAAATTAGAATAGTGGATCTTTCACCATTCCAATTCTAAATGAGTTTAAGATAACAAGTATTGTTAATCCCAAATCACCAAAACCAACAGACATCATTAATGTAATAATTCCCATAATTGCAAGTACTACACATAATAATTTTATTGCAATAGCAAGAGATATATTCTGTTTAATAATACCCATTGTTTTACGGCTTAAACTAAATAAATAAGGGAGTTTAGAAATATCATCCTGCATTAATGCAATGTCCGCTGTTTCAATAGCCACATCAGAACCTGCTGCACCCATAGCAATACCAATATTTGAACGTGCTAGGGCAGGTGCATCATTTATACCGTCACCGACCATAGCCACTTCACCGAATTTATTTCTGATTGTATCCAAGATGTTTAACTTATCTTCAGGCATTAAATTTGAATACACATAGTCAACTCCAATTTCAGATGCAACACTTTTTGCAGCACCTTTATTATCACCAGTTAACATGAAAGTTTTTACACCCTGATTTTTTAAATCGGCGATAACATCTGAAGCATTATCCCTAAGTTTATCCGATACCATAATAATACCCAAAACGTTTTTGGAATTTCCAACAAAAATTAAAGTTTTACCTTCACTATAATATTTGTTAATTTCATCTTTAGAAATATCAAAGGAACTTCCTTCAATTAAAGCTTCATTTGCCGCATAGTATTGCTCACCTTTAATGGTGGCAATAATACCTTTACCCGGAACATTCCTAAAGTCTTCAATTGAATCAAAAATTATGTTATTTTCATCCGCATATTCAACAACTGCTTTAGCAATTGGGTGGGATGATTGATTCTCCAATGATGCAGCAATTTTAACAATGTCCTCTTTGGAATAATTATCATCTAAAATATTAACTTGACTTAATTTTAGTTTTCCTTCGGTTAAAGTACCGGTTTTATCAAAGATTACTGCTTTAATATTACGCATTTCCTCAACATAGGTACTTCCTTTAATAATAACTCCATTTCTAGTTGCTGAAGTAATAGCAGATACCATTCCGACAGGTGTTGAAATTAAAAATGCGCATGGACAAGAAATTACCAAAAGTGAAAGAGCTTTATAAACCCAATCAATTAAGTCCTGACCGAATAATAATGGCGGAATGAATGCAACACAAATAGCACCAATCATCATGATTGGAGTATAATATTTTGCTATTCTTTCAACTAAAGTCTCAGTTTCGGAACGATTAAGCTGTGATCTTTTAACTAAAGTTACAATTTTTGAGATAACTGAATCTTTAGCAGCTGTAGTTACTTTAATTTCCAAATATCCTTCTTCATTAACTGTTCCTGAAAATACATTATCCCCCACTTCTTTCAAAACAGGTACACTTTCACCAGTAATTGAAGCTTGGTTTACTGAAGATGAACCTGAGATAACCTCACCATCCAAAGGCACTTTATCTCCAGGTTTTACAATAACAATATCCCCAATATTTACTTCATCAACATTTTTAATCTCTTCCTTATCTCCCACTTTAACTCTTGCAGTATCCGGAGCGATTTCAACTAAAGATTTAATTGAACGTTTAGCTCTATCTTCAGCGTAATCTTCTAAAAATTCTGCAATATAATAAAGGAAAGTGACCGCTGCACCTTCTTCAGGATGTCCAATAATAAATGAAGCAACACAGGCAATACATACCAACATTGCAGGACCAAGTGTGTGTTTTTTAACTAATGATTTATAAGCTAAAATAGCTATTTCATAACCTGCAATAACAGCTCCCACCATATAAGTAATAGTTACAATAGTAGGGCTAAATGATAACCATTCAAAAACATGACCCAATACAAATAATAATCCGCTTGCAAGGATGATTTGTATTGGTCTATTAGCAATTAAAGGTTTTCCTTCTGCAAATAATTCATCACCACCATCATCATCACCGTCGTCATCATCATCACAATCCGGACAAGCACAAAGACTAATTTCACCATCATCCTGGTCGTGATGATGCTCATGCTCATGGTCATGTCCGTGATGATGCTCATGCTCATGGTCATGTCCGTGATGATGCTCATGCTCATGGTCATGTCCGTGATGATGCTCATGCTCATGGTCATGCTCGTGATGATGCTCATGGTCGTCATCGTCTGCGCAATCAGGACAGGCACAAAGGTTTATGTCCACATCTTCATCATAATCTATTTTTTCTCTGTGGTCATAAACACTTAAATC
>NZ_JAZRJY010000027.1:0-5043 GCF_045646045.1 Methanobrevibacter sp.
GACTAGTTTAAAATCATTATTTTATAATGATTTTTCTTTTTTTTTTAGCTAATTTAATTGTTGAAAACTAAAAATTATAATTAAATTTTTAATACAACTAACTGAAGTACATCACTACATGATTGTTTTATTAGGATTTAAAATTTAAAGTCATGTGATTTTGACTATCAATATTGATTGTGCGAACATATTTTCATCATTTATAAGGAGAATCGACTCTAAAAATACGGTAATTTATTATATTAAATAATAATCTCACTATTTTCACTGAAATTTTTAAATATTATTTGATTTTTTACTATTTATTTTTTTTACAGATTTATGAAACTTATTTTTTTATTTAACTTATTTTAATTTATTTAATCAGGTTTTTAATGTGCAAGCAAGCACTTGCACGCGAAAAACTTTATATATACATTATTTAAAAAATAATATTGTTTATTATACATTTTTTTATGGGGGAGTTTTGTTTAATGATAAATTTTAAAGTTTTAATTAGTTTATTAGTCTTGCTTCCATTATGTTTGGGGGCAGTTTGTGCAGCGGATATGAATCATACTGATGATTCAATTAGTGTAGATAGTAATCTTTCTGGTTTTAGTGGTGTTGGTTCTAGTCAGACTCATCACTTGGATATTTTAGGTGTTGCTGATTCAGACTCATCTAGTCTGGATGATAAGTTAGGCAGCCCTGATATAATTGTTAATACTCCTAAACCTATTCATACTGTGGATGTATCTTTATATACTCCAAAAGGAACATTTGATGATCTTCAATTAGAGATAAATAAAGCAGCAAAGGGGTCTGTTTTAATATTGAATAAAGACTACAATGGACATAAAGGTTCCAGAATTGATTTAAGTAAAGATTTAACAATTGATGGTCAAGGTCACACACTTAATTGTTTAGGATTAGATGGATGCAGTGCATTTTATTCCAGTAGTGGAAAAATAGTTCTAAAAAACCTCAATATAATTAACGGTCATAATGACAATACCAAAAAAGGTGGAGCCATCTATATTAAAGGTTCAGCTCAATATACTATTTATAATTGTACTTTTTCTAATAATTGGGCTAAAAATTATGGTGGTGCAATATATAATGAAAATAAAAAGGATCTTGTAGTTGATGGTTGTGTTTTTAAAGGAAATAAAGCCAATGGAGAAAATGGTGGTGCAATTTTTTCCAATGGTATAGTTCATATTAATCAATGTGATTTTATTAATAATTTGGCCTGTGTTGATGGTGGTGCTGTTTGCTGTGAAAACCATGTAGGTGTAGTGGGCAGTTCATTTACTTCCAATAAAGCTACCGGTGCTAAAGTTTACCAGTGCTGGGGAGGTGCAATCAAAAGTTCCGGAACAGTAACAGTTGAAGATTCTATTTTTATAAAGAATTATGCTGCAGATTATGGTGGAGCAATATATGCAAATAATGTATATGTAATGAAAAACAATGCTACTTCAATATTTGAGGGTAATACTGCTGATGATAATGATGGTGGTGCTGTTTATGCTAAAAATGATGTAAGGGCGTATGATACTTCATTTGCTAATAATGTGGCTCAAAATAAAGGTGGTGCTATATATGGTGGAAATAAAGTAAGTAGTGGGGGCTGTTTCTTTATGTCTAATAGTGTTAGAGGTAGTTCTCATGATTATAGTGATGGTGGTGCTGTACATGGTTGTGAAGTATTTATTGACAATTCTACATTTGAAGACAATCGTGCTGTGGTATCTTCAGATGGTGGTGCGGTTTATTCAGTTAAGCATATTCATATTAATATAAATCAGGATATTTCAAATCCTTCTTATTCTTATTTTACTGGTAATAGTGCTCATTATGGTGGTGCTTTATACAGTGCTGCGGGTAATATTTATGGTAAAAATGTTGTTTTTGAATTAAATAAAGCATCTGATTCTAGTATTGCTAGGTCAACTGGTCTTAAGTGTTTTATTAATTTAACTAACTGTTTTTATCAGAATAATTTCTGTAATAATAAAGGCGGTAAAGATTTCGATGCGGTGAAAGTTTATACTGATAATAATGCTTTAATTGTTAGTTTAAAAGGTGATAATGTTTATGATGATTTATCCAGTGTTTCTTTGGATAAGGAGAATGTTACTTTTTGGGTTGATAATTCTAAAAATTTAAAGGATATTTTTAGTTTTATTGAAAATAAAAAACCTCTTTGGAATAATATTAATATTACATTAGCTCCGCATACTACTTTTAAAGTTGATTTTACTGATTATCATAACTTTGCTTTGCATATAGGTAATGCAAATTTATGTATTAAAGGTACTGTTGATTCAGTTATCTGTGGAAACGATAATAAAAATAATTTTCTTTATGTTAGGGATAGTGCTAAAGTTTCTTTGGTAAATGTTACTGTTAAAAATTTCAAGCATTGTTTTATAAATAAAGGTACTGTCTGCTGTATTAAATCTAATTTCTTATATAATGATGCATATGATAAGTATACTCTTGTTTCTGGTGGCGTAATGGAAAATTATGGAAGTGTGTACTTTGATAAGTGTTTGTTTAAAGGAAATAGGGCTTCTATGGAACTTACAAGTGTAAGTGTTAAAGAGGATTATTGGGGTAGTGTTTTATATGCTGGTCAAAAATCATTTAATGTTTTTCATGACTGTGATTTTAAAGATTCATTAAGTAGTTTTATTAAAGCATGCGATTATAGTTTAACTGTTTTGTATCAGGATAATAACCTTGATAATGTTTTTAAGGATTGTTATTTTGCTAAAACTGCATGTTTATCAACTGTCTCTAATCAAGTTTATGAAGATAAGTTTGTTTTAAATTGCAGTGATGTTAGCCAGCTTAAGAATGCTTTGTATTTGGTTAATTCTTTTACTCCTAATTGTGAGTCTGTTGTTATTAATTTAGAGCCGGGTGTTTATGAAATGGATAACGATTGGCTGGTTAAAGATATGAGGTCTATGGATTGGAGAGATGAGTTTTATCATCATTCTGTTTATACTCCTGATTATAAAGCTCCAAGTGCAATTGAAAGATATGCATTGGATGTAGGTGTTATTCCTATTGTTATTAATGGTAATGGTGCTACTGTTAGACTTTCTAAAAATGTGAAAAATCATGATGATCATTTTGCTTTTATTGGTTATGGTGGTCTTTTAACTTTAAATAATATTAGTTTTAGCAATTTCAATGGTATTTTTCACAATTATGGTACTTTAAATTTAATTAATTGTAATTTCAGTGATAATTATTATAAAAATTATGGTGCAGTTTTAAATGGTAATGGTTGTTCTAATTATCTTATTAACTGTACTTTTAAAAGTAATATTGTTGCTAAGGATAATACTAATATTTTGGATGTTAGTGATGCTTTTGTTAGATTTGATGGATGTGACTTTTCTGAGTTCTTTAAAAATACTAAATTTATTGGTAAGGCTAAAAATAGTGTTGTTGAGTCTTCATCTGCAATAAAAGATAATTTAATTTTATCCGGCGATTCTGTATTTTACAATATCGGTGATGTTATTGTTAATGGTAGTGTTATTCATCGTGGTGAAACTTATACTGTAAATATTATTGATAATGATTATTTAACTAATCTTACACAGGATATTTTATTGTTTGAACCTTCAAAATTGATTATGAATGTTTCTTGTGATTGTGATATTGATTTATCTAAATTAAATTATTGTGGTGATTTATTAATTTTAGGTAATGGTTTTAATGTTAATTTTGACTTTGGAAAAACTGTTAATGTTAATAGTGCTATTACTTTTGTAAATTTAACATTTACTAAATATTCTCATGCCATTTTTAATATTGCTAAAAATTGTATGTTTATGTCATGTAATTTTATAAATAATAAAGGAGCATATTTGTTTAAAAATAAAGGTTCATGCAGTTTGTTTAATTGTAGTTTTTATGGAAATAAAAACAGTGAAAATCTAATTTATAACGATGGAGGATCTTTGATTTTATGCAGTTGTAGTGTTCGTGATAATTCCTATAGTAATTATGGTTTGATTTATAATAATAAAGGAAGTTTGGTTGCCTTAAATTCTACTTTCACCAATAATGGTAAGTCTGTTATTGCTAATTTTGAAACTGATGACTGTGCTGTTTTTAACTCAACTGGATGTAATGTTTTAAATGATTATGAAAAGTATTCTATGACTGAAAAAATACTTATACGGACTGCTTTAACATGGACTGTGGGTATTGTGTCTTTTGGTGTAGGGTTTGTAGTTTCTGGTGTTTTAACTCCATTTTTAGTTGCTGTAACTCCTTATATTGGTTGGCTTAGTATTATACCAAGTTCTTTGATTGGTGCCGGTATTGGTATGGGTTTCGGTTTTATTGATGATGCCGTTATTGGTGGTTCTGCAAGAGATCACAGTAACAGATGGAACATTATTACTCAATATATGATAATTGGTGCAGCATTAGGAGCAATAGGTGGAACATACGGATACTTACATCCATTCTTTAAACTTAAAAAAGAATCTGAGCAGGCCATGGCAGTATATGTAGAAGAACAAGAAAAGCCTGAAGTTATATCAGAAAATGAAAACTCTGAAGTTATATCAGAAAATAAAAACCCTGATGATATACGGCAAATATTTGATGCATATGATATTAGTAAAAAAATGGATGTGGAAATTAATGAGCGTACTGTTAAATTATATGTTGTTGATGAAGTTGAATTATCGACTTATAATAAAGATATGGTTGTGAATTCTGTTGTAATGGCAGAAAAATTAAGAGAAGTTGATCCTGTTAAATATATAGTAGTCACTAATGTTGGAGATTTCGGAGTTCATGTAAATTTAATATTCAGTAATGGTGAAAAAGTACTTTTCACCGCAACCACTTATGGTTTTGAGCATGGCTATGCTGATAAACGTCAAGAGTTTGGCCTCATTGAAGAGGACTAGTTTAAAATCATTATTTTATAATGATTTTTCTTTTTTTTTTAGCTAATTTAATTGTTGAAAACTAAAAATTATAATTAAATTTTTAATACAACTAACTGAAGTACATCAC
>NZ_JAZRJY010000028.1:0-22038 GCF_045646045.1 Methanobrevibacter sp.
TAACCGCAACGATAGCAGTAGCTATTGGTAAAAAATTAGGCTGTGTTGTTGAAACAAATGGAATTAACAAAAAACAAGATGAAATAATTGATGAAGCGAAATTCATGGTTACCAATATGATGGAAAAACGTGACGTTGAAATTGAACAACTAATTGTTGAAAGCGCTACAGCAACAGTTAAAGATATTGCGTCTGTTGTAGCATCAGTAGTTTATTTAGAAGAGTGAAAATATGGATGCTAAAGATAAAAAAATAGCTACCGATTTAGCTTACGAAATGATAAAAGAAGTGAGTAGAGCAATAAGACCTTATGCAGGAAAACCTGAAGCCGGAGAAAAGGTAAAAATTGGTGCTGACGGAACGCCTACATCATATATTGACATTATTGCTGAGGACACTTTAGTTAATATTTTAAAAAATGCTCCAGTATTATCATACATTATCAGTGAAGAAGTAGGTGAATTGAAACTTGGAAAAGGAACAAAAAGAAGCATTAACCTGGCTGAAGAACTGGAAAATGATAATATTGATGAAGAAGAAAAACCGAAATTCATATTTTTAGTTGATCCGATTGACGGGACAAGCAATGCAATTAAAGAGATACCTGCATATGGAATTTCCATTGCTGTTGCAGGAGTTCCTGAAGGAAGATTGGCCACATTAGATGATGTTGAATTAGGTTTTATCAGTAATTTTGGAAATGGTAATTTTTTTGAAGCTGAAAAAGGAAAGGGATGTTGGTTAAATAATGAAAGAGTACATCCCAGTGACGTTGTTAACTTCAGTGAAATGACCTTGGGAGGTTTTACAAAAAGTGGAACATCAACCGCATCAAAACTGGTGGATAATGCTAGAAGAATGAGAGTACTGGGTTCTGTTGTACTGGAATTATCTTATGTTGCAAGCGGACGATACGATGCATTTTTAGATTTAAGGGGAAGTAGAATAATTGACATTGCCGCTTCAAAATTAATTGTTGAAGAAGCGGGTGCAATCATAACCTCAAAACATGGTGAAAAATTAAACAATAAACTAAGTATTTATGAAAAGGCCATTGTAGTTGCAGCAAACAATAAGATTCTTCACAAACAGATAATTGATATCTTAAATGATAACCAGGCAGATATTATTGGAAAAGTGGGTATTGCAAGCCGTGTTGACCAGGATAAAGCGGTATTATTCTCTGCAAAACTCGTTGATTACTTTTTAACAAATGGTATTGAAGTTGTTATTGAAAAGGGAGTGGTTGCAAAAATCGAGGAACTGAAACAAAATCCCAAACTTGACAATATTATCAAAAAGATTATTAAGGAATCTCCGGAAATGGCAGAATCATTTGAAAATTTAAATTTAAATATCGACTTTAAAAAGATTGCTCAGGACGTGAATAAATTTAAATGCGACATGGCCGTTGTCTTAGGAGGAGATGGAACCTTACTTAGAGCACAGGCCAAACTTAAAGAGGAAACTCCATTATTTGGAATAAATATGGGAACTGTCGGATTTTTAACAGACATTGAATTAAAAGATACATTTAATGCATTGGACAAAGTTCTCAGAGGAGATTATTATAAAGAAAAAAGAAGCAAACTTGTAGTTTCACACGAAAACCATTACTATCAGGCAATGAATGAAGTTGTTATAATGACAGAAAAGCCTGCAAAAATGTTACATTTTGAAATTCAGGTCGATGGAGAAACTATTGAAGAGGTTAGAGCCGATGGAGTTATTATTTCAACACCAAGCGGTTCTACTGCATATGCAATGTCTGCAGGAGGCCCTATTGTAGACCCTAAACTCGACGGATTCATTATCATACCAATATGTCCATATAAACTTGGTGCAAGACCTTTCATTGTATCAGACAACAGTGAAATTACAGTCAAATTACTGAAAAAAGGTAAAAAGGCAGTATTCGTTATGGACGGACAGATTAATGAAGAAGCATCATACCTTGAAGAAATTAACTTTAAAAAAGCAGAAAAAAATGTTTATTTCATAAGAACCAGCAGCAAATATTTCTATGAAAAAGTTAAAGATAAATTAAGTGAGGGCGGTCTAAATAAAAACGATGGGTGTTTATAATGAACATCCTCGTAATTGATTTAACTCACGGAGGAGTTAAAATTGCAGTAAGCCTTGCAAAAAAAGGAAAAAGCGTTTACTGCTTTGACATATACAATACCATAAAAAACATTGAAAAGCGCATGCTTGACATTTACGGCATTGAACTTATTCAGTTAGATGATTTGAAAAAATTCAATGGAGATTTAAAAGTTATTTACCCAATCCATTTGCCATTAAGCAATGATGAGATAAAACAATATAATCCTGATTTAAACTATACATTCATTACCCACCATGATGCAGTAGCTGAAATACTAAATGATTGGGGCAAAGACATAAATAAAATTGAAGTGACCGGAGTTAAAGGTAAAACAAGCTGCGTATTCATGCTTAAAGATATTCTGATAGATGATAATCCATTAATTTTATCCAGTTTAGGTGCATTGATTTACGAGGATAAAAAAGAAATAATTTTACAAAAAAACATTTCAATAACCCCCGCAAACACAAAAGAATGCATTGACTTGGCTTACAGATTAGCCAACCCCATTTGCGGAGGAGAAATTAAAAATCAAATATATAACTGTGCAATCTTTGAATCCTCACTTGGTGTGAGCGGTATTGGTGATGTAGGTCTTTTAACAAATATTGTTGAGGATTATCCTATTGCAAAAAACAAATCTTCAGCAAGCATTGCCAAAAAGCAAGTATTTAAATGTGATATCGTTTGCTGTGAAAAGGAATCCCTCGATAAATATTATTCCGCCATCAAACATGAAAAAATCAATTCATTCAGTTTAAATGACAAGTCAAGCAATTTATATGCCGAAAACATTGATTATTCCCTTGATGAAACTACAGCAATCATCATTTATAAAGATATAAAAACCAAAAGTGGAGAAGTGATTAGTGGAGAAATGGAAATCAAAACATTTGCTCCAGGTTCTCACCACGTTTTAAATGTTTTGGGCGTTGTTGAAACAGCATTATCCCTGAATATTGATACTGGCAGAATCATTAACGGATTGAGAAATTACAAAGGAATCCCCGGAAGAACCAACAAAAAAATTATTGAAAATAGTACAATCATTGAAGAAATAAATCCCGGAATAAACACCAAAGCGATTGAAGCATCAATTAACATGCTTGATAATGATTCCACATACATCATTTCAATAGGCGGAGATTATGGAATTACATGTGAAGAAATAGATGAAGATTCAGTTGCCGATTTAATCGATGATATTGATGAAGAAATCATATTGACTGGAGATGTTGGTAAAAGTATTTCTAAGAAAGTTAATAAAAAAATCAGATATATCTCCGATTACAAGTCAGTCTACAATCTTGCAATAGAAACAGACCGAAATCTGCTTTTTATTTACAGATCAGACTATAAAACATTATCCAAACGATGATACTATTAAATTATCAACTTTGTTGTAATACTTTTTTTACTTCAAATTGAAACATTTAATTATAATTAAAAATAAAAGAATATATTGTAAATTTATATTATTACTTATAAGTTAAAACTTATATGTAAAATAGAAAAATAAAAATTCTTTCTGCAATGCTTTTAAAAATTGGAGACGATAATTTTGATAGTTGGAACAAGAGGTAGTCAATTAGCACTCGCACAAACAAAACAAGTTTGTACAGACTTATCAAGAATAATTGGTGAGAAAATTGACTTGGAAATTATTAAAACAAAAGGAGATAAAATAACTACTTCCCAATTATATAATATGGATTCAAAAGGGCTTTTTACTAAAGAATTAGACATTGCTCTTTTAGAAGAAGAAGTTGATTTTACAGTACATAGTTTTAAAGATTTGCCAACCGAATTGGATGAAGACTTAGAAATTGTAGCCGTCCCAATACGTGAATCACCACATGAAGTATTGATTTCCGAAAAAACATGGAAAGAATTAGAACCCGGTTCCAAACTGGGAACAAGTAGTCTTAGACGTGAAGCATTTTGTAATCACTATGAAAAAGACTTTGAACTCAAACCAATAAGAGGAAATATTGAAACCAGAATCAATAAAGTTTTTGAAAGTGATTTGGATGCAACCATAATGGCAGAAGCCGGATTAAAAAGATTAGGCTTAACTGAAAACATTAAAACTGTATTTCCACTAGATTATATTACGCCTCCTGCAGGACAAGGTGCTTTGGCAATAATAACAAGAAAAGACTATGATAAAAAGCAAACAATAGCAAAGTTAAATGATTATACTTCAATGCAAGAAGTGTTTGCTGAAAAGAAAGTGCTGGAAGAATTAGGTGTTGGCTGTCAATGGCCTATTGGCTCTATAGCACAAATGAAAGATAAAAAATTTAATATTTATTCAATATTACTTACTAGAGACGGAGAAATCCTGAAGGAACAGACTGAAACGGGTTCAATTAGAAATGCAGTTGAATTAGGTCGTAAAATTGGGAGAGTATTCGAAGATTATGTTTAAGTGGAGGAATTAAAATTGAGAACTGTTAATGTAGGAGTTATCGGAGTAGGTGCGATGGGTGAAAACCATGTTCGTGTATACCATAAAATGGAAGAAGCTAATTTACTTGCTGTTTCTGACGTGAGTGAAAGAGCACTCAAAAAGATTGAGAGAAAATATGGTGCGAAAGGTTACACCGATTACAATGAACTACTCGAAAATCCAGATATAGAAGTAGTTAGTGTTTGTGTTCCAACTACTTTCCACCATGCAGTCGTAATGGAAGCTATTAAAAATAAGAAACATGTTTTAGTTGAAAAACCTATTGCATTTACATTAAATGAAGCCGAAGAAATGATTGCTGCTGCAAAAGAAGCTGGAGTAATTCTTGCAACAGGACATGTTGAAAGATTTAATCCTGCTGTTCAAAAAGCTAAAGAACTTATTGAAGATGGAGTTATCGGAGACATTGTATCTGCATTTGCAAAAAGAGTAGGACCACTCCCGCCAAGAATAAAAGATGTTGGTGTTTCAATAGACTTAGCTATACATGATTTAGATATTATGAATTACCTTTTTGAAGAAAATATTACTCAAGTTTACGGTACAATGAACAGTATACTTGACGATTGTGACTTTGAAGATCATGCAGAAATTATGGTAAGTTTCGACAATGAATCAACAGGAATCATTGAGGTAAACTGGTTAACTCCATATAAGAGAAGAGAACTTGAACTTACCGGAACCGATGGAATTATCTCTGTAGATTATATTAAACAAAGTATTGAAGTATTCGGAAAATTTGCACAAGATATTAAAATCAATCACGAAGAACCTTTGAAAGGGGAATTGAAATCATTTTTAAATGCTGTTGTTAATGAACAAGAACCAGAAATTACTGGTGAAGATGGACTTAAAGCTCTTAAAATGGTAATAGCAGCAAATATGTCATCTAAAGAACATAGACCAATTAGTTTAGATGAACTTGAGGATTAGTGATATTTATGAAAAATAAATTAATTGAAAAAGCTCAAGAATTAAGACAACACGGATTTACAACCGGAGAAATTGCCGACGAACTAAATGTTAGTATGGATACAGCCAGATGGTTAACTCTTCAAAAACCTACTGAAGAAAAAGCTGAATCTCCTGGAGACTTTGCTATCAATTGGAAGAGTATTGGTGGAAATTCAACCCGTTTAAGCTATGTTTCTGGTGCTTTAAGCGATTTAGCTCTCACCCATGGTGAAGCAGATGTTGTTTTAGGAATAGCTGTTAGTGGAGTACCTTTTGCTACAACAATGGCTGACCTGTTAGAAGACATGACTGGCCTTGATACATCATTAGCTATTTTCCACCCGAACAAACATAGAAAAGATCAGGACCAAACTGATGACGAAGGTACCATAAGTACTAATTTCGGATCTGTTGAAGGTAAAAAAGTCATCATTGTTGATGATGTAATTACCAGTGGAAAAACAGTTCGTGAAGTAATTCACACAGTAAAAGACCATGGTGGAGAACCTACCTGTGTTACTGTTTTAATTGATAAAGCAGGCCTTTCAGAAATTGAAGAAATTCCTGTAGAATCTTTAATTAAAGTAAGTAGATTATAATTATCTACTTTTAACTCTCTTTTTTTAAAAAAAAACACACCAATATAAAAAAAAATATTAACCCAAATAACCATGAAAAAAATTATTATACTGAAAAAACATGAAAAAAAGATAATAATTTAGAAAAGTAGAAAATCTACAAATCCAAATCAAAATTTCGCACACGAATAATTAAAAAAATATTGGATTTTTTTAATTTTCAATTAATATTTATGTAATCAAATAGTATTTAAATATTATAGTAATGTCAATATTACATTAGGACAATAGAAATTTTAAATACCTATAACCCACATATATCACCAAAATAACAGCAATTATTGTCTGGATTAAAATAATATAGTTAAAAACAGGCACATTAAATATTTTAGAAATTTCTGTTGAAGCGATTGCAGTAATTACAAATGGAAAAGTGAATGCAGAAAAACTTGGATAAAAATCCAAATTTCTATACTCAAGAACTTTACACAAGGCAAAGATGAAAAATACAAAAGCAAAACAATAAAAAATAATTAAAAATTCATTTGATATGTAATTTATAGAATTGGTATAACCAACGATTAGAATGCTCATTAATGCAGTGAAAATACAGATTAAAGGCTTATTTGAATCTTTTTCATTAGGATATTTCAGATATCTATAGATTACCAAAGGAAGTGTTATCAGCATTGCCAAAAATCCAAAAATGAAAAACATGAAAGCAATTTCAAACAATCCATGAACATGTGCAGTAATAGCACCCATCGTTATTCCAACAAAGACAATCCAGTAACTAGGATAGACCTCATTTACATTAAAATTATGGACAATATAATGATAGGTAAAGTAAATAATCAGCAAAATATGTAAGGCAACTCCCAAAATCCAAACACCCAATGCCAAATCACCATTAAATGAATTTAAATATGTGGATAAAACCATCAAAGCCATTGAAAAAGTTCCTGAATTAGACAAAATTATTGGATTTGACAAGTCACTTTTAACATCACCAGAATATAAGATTAATTTTAAAACAAGCATTATGATTAATAAGCATCCCACAATGCCACAAATCAATCTAAAATTAGAATTATAAACTTGCAATAAGTTACCAAGAGACAAAATAGCTAAAATCAAACCGGAAATAGGAATCGGCAATCTGTTAATCACATCAATTTCCATACGCATTACCCATCAAAGTTTGTTTCCGCAATTAGTACAGAAAACATCCCCATCCTTTACAACTTGGCCACACTTAGAACATTTTAATTCATTGTTAATTAATTTAAAACCACAGGATGTACAAAATGCATCGCCTTCATTAATTTTTGCCCCACAATTAGGGCAAAACATCGAATCTTGGAATTTTGCACCGCAATTCGTACAGAATACAGCATCTTCTTTTTCTTCATGGCCACAATTTTTGCATACTTTTATTGGCCCGGATTCAATTTTAGGAGCCTTATTTGGATTAGGGGTTTCGGCTAAAACCGGCTTTGTATAGTCAATCCCCCCTTCAATTTCTGAAACCAGAGACCTCATTACAGCAATTCTTTTATCATCAGCAGGATGGGTCGAGAAAAAATCAAAATTATTGGCATTTTGACTGCTCATCTTTTGCCAGAATGCAGGAACACCACTAATATCGTAACCTGCCCAGTGGATTATCAGCATACCCAAACGGTCAGCTTCAAGTTCCTGGTCTCTGCCCCAGGGATTCAATAATAAGAATTGGGATCCTATACTGGCAGTATTTACTGCAGCTCGTGTTAAATCTCCTACTCCACCCATTCCCAGCAAATCAAAAGCAAAGCTTCCAAACCAGGATACAGTAGTTAAAGTATCTTTGGTATTTTGGGCACTTGCCCTGGTTCTGGTATGATCCAGTAATGCATGAGCCATTTCATGGCCTAAAATAAATGCAAGTTCTTCTTCATTATTTGCAACAGACAAAATTCCTGAAAAGACGGCAATTTTACCTCCAGGAATGCAAAATGCATTTACAGTGTTATCCAAAAGCAAATGAAATTCCCAGTCATAATAATCTTCAACATAATCAAGCCTGCCAATTGAAGACAAGTAATCATAAACAGCATTAATCAAATTAGAAGCAACATTATATACCAATTGACCTTCAGGAGTATTATCAATGATTTGAGCTTTATTTACAATGGCATAATACTCTCGATAGCACTCTTCCAAGAATTTGTCATCATTTACCGTATCATAATGTTCTTTTCCGGTGAAAGGATTTAATGAACTTCTATCATCCTTAGCCATGATAATAGTTTTGTGTTTAAAATGTTATAAATATTATTAAAATAAACTATATAAATATTAAATCAAGTGATACCATGAAAGTACTTGTAGCATATTATTCAAGAACAAATGTGACAAAAAAAGTCGGTGACGAAATTGCAAAATCACTAAATGCAGATGTGGAAGAAATAACAACACCAACCAAATATGGTGGAAAACTAGGTTATGCACGTGCAGGCAGAGATGCTATGGGAGAAAAAATTATTGATTTAGAAGATTTAAAATACAATCCGTCCGATTATGATTTGGTATATCTCGGAGCCCCAGTATGGGTGGGCAAAGCAGCAAACCCCATGATATCATACATCAAACAGAATGAAGGAAAATTTAATGATGTAAAATTCTTTGCAACAGCAGGATCACAAGATTTTGATAAAATTTTCAAACAAATGCAGAACTATATTGGAAAATCACCCCAAAAAACATTAGGACTTACAACAAAAGAGGTTAAAAAAGGGGAATTTAAAGAAAAATTACAATCATTTATCGATTGAATTACAAATGGCATGACTGCCAAATAAAAATTAAAGAAAAATCCTTTAATAACTCTAAAATTCATGAACTACTTCAACACTACATGACGGAGTAGTTCAATGAAGACTTATACTTATTTAAAACTTTTTTTAGGCCAATATCTATTCATTTCTTTTGTTAATTCATTAACGAATATATAATCCCACAATACTTCCCCAGTTTAGGACATTTCATATTATTCAATCCCATACACTAAACAAAATCAATAAAAACAGACAAAATATCAAATCAATATTTAGAAAACAACAACATTTAAAAAGACTTATACAATAGTCAAAAAATCAAGTTTAATACATAGAAACAACATAATATATTACATATAATAAAATATTAAATTAAATGTGAAAATTTTTTCATACTGTCAAAACACGAGTGAATGAAAAAAGGCAAAAAGGAGGGAAAATATGGCTCCCGAAGATAATGAACTTAATTCAAAGACCATTTTAATAGTTGAAGATGAATCTATTATTGCATTAAACTTAAAATACGATTTAGAAGATTTAGGTTATGAAGTAATAGACATTGTAGATACTGGTGATGATGCAATTGATAAGGCTGTTGAATACCGACCGGATTTAACAGTTATGGATATTAATCTTAAAGGAGATGTAAATGGTATTCAGGCCGCAAAAAAGATTTTAGCCTTGGATTTAGCTGTTATTTATTTAACTGCAAACACCGATGACATTACCTTTAATGAAGCCACATCAACATCACCCGCATCCGCATTCATTCCAAAACCATATGATATTAATACATTATCTAAAAATGTTGCTTTAGCTATTAATCGTCAGTCAGTTGAATCTGAAAAGATCAATGAAGCTAGAGGAATAGCTAAAGAAAAAAATAAACCTGAAAGCGGCAGTTTAGAACTCGAAAGCGGAGAAACAAACCTGATAGAATCCGATGAAAAAGTAGATTATCAAAACTATATACAGTATAATGATTTACAGCAAAAAGCTAAAGATGAATATAAATTATCAAACAATGCTATAAAACATTATGAGGGCAAAGATTCCGAATCAAAAATAAAAATCATTGTTGTTGAAGATGAAGCAATAACTGCATTAAACCTGAAATATGATTTGGAGGATTTGGGTTACGAAGTTCCGGAAACAATTGATAATGGGCCTGAAGCGATTGAAAAATGTAATGAAATATATCCTGATATTGTATTGATGGATATAAATTTAAAAGGAAATATGACTGGTATAGAAGCGGCTGATGAGATTAGTGAAATTGGAATTCCAATAATCTTTTTAACTGCGAATACAGACGATTTAACGGCATTTGAAGCATTAAAAACTGCACCATATGGTTATTTATCTAAACCATATTCAAATAAAGATTTAGAATTGACCATAGGTATGGTCCTTAGAAAACACGAAGAAGATATCAAAACGATTATTAAAACTGAAAATAAAGTTTCTGAGAAGAATACGGAATTAATTATTGAAAAGACAGATATAGGTATCATTTTAATTGCAAGTATGGCTTTAATTATTGCAAGTATTTATCACCGTAATGTTACTTGGTTACAATGGGTTTTACTTATTCCTTCTGCAATAATGGTATTTTTAGCTGTGGTTAGTCTTAAAAAGCAAGACCCAGTTAAAGAATGGGATGTTCCCCCATTTGTTACATTAATAGTTCCTGCCCACAATGAAGAGCACACCATTGCAGAAACTGCAACAAGTTTAGCATCAATTGACTACTATTACAATGGAGAAGTTAATTTTGAACTTATTGTTTGTAATGATGGATCAGAAGATAGAACAGGTGAAGAATTAGCTAAATTAAAAGATAAATTCCCTCACTTGAAGATTATTACTCGTGTTCCCCCACGTTCAGGTAAGGGTAAAGGGTTTGTATTAAATGATGCTCTTGAAATTTCCAAAGGAGAAGTTGTTGCAGTATTCGATGCAGATGCAAGAGTAGATCCTGATTTCCTCAGCATTATTGTGCCCTATTTAAACGATCCGGAAGTTCAAGGTGTTCAATCCCGTATTAAGATGTATAATAAAGATGAAAACTGGCTTACCTATATGCAACATGTTGAATTGGCAGGATTCGGTAATATCGTCCGTGCTAAAGATATATTGGGTAAAGCAGGATTTTTAGGCGGTAACGGACAGCTCGTAAAAAAAGACGCTATTTATGGCGGTGGAGGCTGGGACGGTTTTGCAATTACCGAAGATTTAAATTTAAGTGTTAAGCTAATGATTGAAGGTAACGCGATTCGTTACTGTGGTGAAACATGGGTTTATCAGGAAGCAGTTCCAACCTGGAGACAATTATTCCGTCAAAGAGCCCGTTGGGCAATTGGTAACTTTGAAACATTATTCATATATGGAACAAAGATTATCAAGTCTCCAATGCCTGTTTTTAGAATGTTCGGTGTTCTGGAACATGTAGCATTCTATGGTTTAAATATGCTTGTATTCTTTGGTTTCCTTGTCTTTGCAGTTAATCTTATCGGATGGTTCTTATTAGGCCAGACCACAATAATGAGAATGGATGCACCTTTAATTATCGGAATTATTTCAGCATTCGGTTTCTTCCCGGGAGCAGTAATCACTTTGGCCAGAGATAGAGTAAACTTTTTTAAACTTCTTTACGGTGTCTTTGGTTATTGGCTCTATTGTTTCCATTTAATCCCACTATTCTTCATTACATCATATCAGATGTTAACAAGAAAAGAAAGAACATGGGCTAAAACTGTGCATACCGGTGATGATGAAGGCGCTGAAGTAGTTGATGAAGATATCCCAGTTGGTGAAATAGAAACTGAATAGAAATGGTGAAATACATGATAATTAGAGAAAAACTAGCTTATATTATCTTAATAATAGTATTATTTACACTTATAATAAACATAGGTACCATTAACAACTTTTTAAGTTACCATACAGATAAAACAATCCAATTTAGTGATTCCGGTTATGTGGTGCCTGATGCTTGGAATACGACTGATGAAATGAATATGACTGGGAAAAGCGGAAATGCAATGACTAACGGTTATGTTATTTTTGATGCATGGGATGACTGGCCTGAAGATTATATGGGGCCCCAATCCAGAGCCAGACTGGCATCGTTAGAAGATGGTGGATACAAAACCATAAAAAGTGAAGTTATTCAATTGGGAGGTAAAAATGTTACACGAGAATACTATACAAATCCTTCCAGAGATACAAACACGACCTATGACCACATGGGAGTAGTATACATCTTTACCAAACAGGATAAAAACTATTGTATCGAAATCCATTACTTCACTACAACAGATTATAACAATCAAAGCTTTACAAAAGAAATTGATGATCGTGTAGAGGATATAATGGCAAATATGGAAAATTTCAAATACAACTGGTACATCTCAACATTTAACAGAATAACACATAATCAAAGCATCGAGTGGAATATATAACAAAGGGTGTTGAAAATGGAAAATACTAATTTAAACCCTGATGAAAAAAGATCATTATTAAAAGAATATAATCACAGAATAAATAATGATTTACAAGCATTATTGGCATTTATCAAATTACAAAGAAGATTTGGAATAGATAATGAGGAAATTATCAATTCATCATGTGTTTCAATCGCATCCATATCAGCTATACAGAATATGATGTATGATACGGACGATGATGAAAATTATATTAGTACGAGAGGATTTTTTGAAGATTTTATTAAAATCCTTAATGAATATTACTCCCAATTCAATATAAAATTTTCAAATGAAATTAAAACAGACTTTAATATACACCCTAAAAAAATGTTTCACTTAATGTTTCTCATTAATGAAATGATTAATCTGTCAGTCAATTTTTCATTTGAAGAGGGTGCACAAAATGAGATAAGTTTAAATCTTGAAAAAACCGGGAAAAAATGTTTATTGACTTATTCAGATAATGGATCAGGGATTAAAGAAACAATATCCGAATCTAGCCGAAGGACTGTTTTATTTGAGCAATTAATAAAACAGATAGATGGAACTTTAGAATCTTCAGACAGCAATTCCATCATTTCTATTGAATTTAGTTATTAGTAGGAATCAATCTTACTTCTATAACTAAATTTTAATTTTTAGATTCAATATTACAAAATCAAAAAAAGTAGAACTTATTTAAATATCATTAAAAATAACTAACAGAAAATACTTTTTATAGGACCAATATCAATTATTCCAACTTCTTTTGTTAATTCATCAAAATAATGAAATTTAGTGAATTAGAAAAAATCAAAATCCAACAGCCAAAACCCTTATTTAAATGTAATTTAGCTTTAATTATTTGACATGTTAATTTTAAAAATATACTAAATATTTATGCAATTTTTAATTTAAAGTAACTTTCAGTAAAATTATAATCGAATGAGTTGTAAAATATAGATGCATTAATTATTTTTTTCTTAGTTTTAAAAAATAGAACATAATGATTTTAAAAAAAGATTTGAGAAGTGCAATTAGACAAAAACTGCACTTCAGACATTAAATTTAACTGTAAATATATATTAAATTTTGTAATCTATTTAAAATTTGGTTTTGAGTTCTGCCAGCTAAAAGCCATAATTTAGAATATTTTGTATGTAAATATTTGAAAGTTTTTAGACCTAACTCATCCAAACCTTTATTCTGAAAACGGGCATCCAATCTATCAATTACATTATTTATTTCTTCTACATCAAGGTTAGGACTATCCAATTCTTCAACTAAATCCTCATAAGCTGATTCTACTAAACCATGATTACTGATCTCTTCAGTAATTTCATCTCCAATTTGCTTTATAGATTCATCTAATTCAATTTTCATACTGTCTGAACTGGATTGGTGTGTTGAATGCTGTGAAATTGCATCATCATTTTCAATAAGATTATCATTTGCATTAGCATGATTTGAATTATATTTGAGAGCACCAAATGAAAAACCTACCATACTACTTGAAAAACCGATTACAGCAAAAGTACCAACATTAGACCATAAATGTGAATAATCATGATATGTGTAAGATTCAATGGCACCATAACCTAAACCGATACCTCCACCAACAAGACCGCCGCAAGCAGCAGCTAATAATGTTCCGGCAATACCTGGGCCTAAAGCAGCACCAATTCCATAACCTAAACCACCAGTAATTGCAACAGTAGCAGCTAAACATCCAGACTTAATCAAATCTAATTTCCATCCAGCCATAGGCTCTTTGAAGATAATTTGACCGCCAGCACAATTTATAAGTGCACAATTTGGAGTTTGGAAGTTATATATGTCAACACCACTATTTGATAAGAATGTTGAATTGATACATACTACAGATCCACCATTATTATAGATTATACCATACTCCTTAGCATGATTGTTTTTTATAGTTGAATTAATAAAAGTTAAGCTTCCTTTATTTTCAAAGACATTTTTACAGTAATTGTTTGAAATTACACAATCAGATATTGAACATTGTCCGTTATTTAAAAACATTGTGTTTAAACTGCAGCCATTAAGAGTACATTTAACTAATGAAACCATTCCATCGTTAGTTAATCCTCTGTTAAGTGTAATGCCGTCTAAACAGACCACTGTATTTTTACCAACCTTAAAAGAGGAATCAACTTGAACATTATGACCATTGGATTTTATATATATGTTTCCACGGTTAGCTAAAAGATTATTTAGACTTACTGTACAGTTACATTTGAAATCAATACAAGTAACATCGGCCAAGTTTTTGGACAAATCAATACTGTAAAATTCATTTGCATTATTAACTTCATAACGCAATAAATCTTTTGCTGGATCATTGGATTGGAATGTTGTTGAAGATGCAGATACGTGATTATTGTATAAATCAGATGAACATTTGATTGTTGAATCTTCTGATTTTATGTATCTGCCGGACTGTTCGATTTGACAGTTGTTTATCTCCACATAAGACCCTTCGACAACATATGCAAAGTCTGTATTTTTTGTTCCTGCATGATTATTTGATATTTTACAGTTGTTAAATATTGATGAACCACCATATGATCTTAATACTCCACCAACATCTCCCTGATATGTTTTATATTTAATTACATTGTTAGATAAATCACAGTTATTACATATCATGTTTCCTTTACTGTTTACGAATGCAGTATTGAAGTTGGATATCTTTAAATTATTTAATGTTACTTTTGAGTTTTTTCCAATGAATGCAAAGTGATACTCATCATTTTTGTCATTTCCGGAGATTTTAATCTCTGCCCCATTTCCATTTATTGTTATAGGAACAAAACCTTGGCTTATAAAATAATATTGTTTACATGTAGTGTAATCTTTGTAGTCTGAATATTTAGCATTGAAAAATGATCCACGATATCCTGATTCCCAGTCTTTTTGTATTTCATTAGCCTGATTTGTAGAGATGGAGTATACATCATTCACAAGATTGATGATAACTTCACTTCCCATGATTCCATTATGGCTGAGGGATCTTAAAGCATTGACTAATTCTTCACTATCAGCACAATTAAATACAAGAGGATTGTAATTGTTTGAATAATAATCTTTAGCTATTGTTTCTTTTGGATTAACCATGGTTAAACTTGCCAAAGGATGAATAAATGATTCACCAACGAAATTATTCCAAGTCCAATCGGTTTCACCGTTCTGTGGAGTTATAATAATTGAACTGTATTTGCATGCAAAAATGGAATCATCATGAGTCTTTCCAGTGTAGATATTGTGGTAGAAGTAAGTTGTTGAATAAGGCTCAGCATATAAGATACTTCCTGCCATATGCTGTTTAAATAAACCCCAGTACTGTGCATTATTACTGTCAAAGGTACATTCGTTGAATTCCGCAGTATTGAAGTTATGGATAACTGCACCTGAACCATCGACACCTACATCAAACTTATAAGCAGTATTTTCGTAAAATCCTAATTGTGAACAGTATAAGATTCCCTGATTATAGAAACAGTGTTTGAATGATTTTAGATTTAAATTGTTAAGGACTACATTAGCTCCATTACATACATACATGAAGTTCAAATTATTATTACCAGTTAAAGTAGCTTCATAACCGTTGATTATCAATTGTCCGTATGGAACTTTAACTGCATAATCCCACTCACGGTCAGAGTAAGTATGGAAATCAATGTTGTATGTTTTTAAATCAATATTTAATGTGGTGATATCCCAATTGATATTTGAATTGGAAATTTTTGAGAATATGTCTTTTAATTGGTGAGTGTTGTGGATGTTTTCTACATGAACAATGTATGAATTTCCATCAAATTGAATAAGCTGATATGTATTTTCATTAATGTATGCATGGTATCCGTCATCACAAACCTCATACAAGGTATCTCTCCATTTAGGAAGTAATGATCCTTTAGAAATTGTAGGAATTGCACGTTGACCAATTGTAACATATTCATTTACAGTGAAATAATCATTTAATGAGTTGTCATAGAGTTCAGATTTGATGAAACAGTTATTGGAGTTTAATAATGAAGATACATAATAATGTATTTTAAAACTTGCAAATCCGTTTTCATCTACTGTGCTTCTTCCTACAATTTCATTGTTTATTGAGAATTTGACTGTAGATCCAACTATATTTTTATTGTTTGATGATATGAATTTTATTTTATATGTTTCTCCAGGAGAATATACTTTTATACCTTCAAAGATTGCTCTTACATTGAAAAAGTCATTTAATGAGACATCTCCGATTGTAATAGTATTTTTTCTTATGATGTCTGAATATTTGCATGTTATGTCATATTGTCCAAATGATTTGAATATATCATTTAAGTTAACTACTGCTTGTCCGTATTCATTGACTTTACAGACATATGCCAAATTCCCGTTGACGAAATATGAAACATGACCTGAAGTTACAGGATTTCCATCATTGTCAACGACACGTACAACATAATTGTTATTCAAGTTATATTTAGCTACATCAGTAAATAATATATCTGAAGCTTCAGGGTTTGCATTATCGTATGTTATTGATTCTGTATTTATAATATAAGACTGCAATTTTGGAATAGAATCGATTAAGTATGATTCTTTCATTTTGTAGATGTTTTGTAAATTAACTCCATAACCTGATGAACGTTCATTCATTTTAATGTGATATAATGTTGATAAAACAGCATTTTCATCAATTTCAATACCTTGTTTGTTTAATTGATTTGTCATTTGACGAACATCGTATGTTCCAAACATTTGCATTATTTTTTCTGCAACATTTGCATTAACACCACTGTTTCTTTGAGATTTCAACTTGGAAAAATTAGGTATCATTGAAGATGAGGATGAAATCTGTCTTTCCAAGACATAATCATTATGGTTTAAGGTATCCTTTAAATCAGTTCCGTAAACTCCACATCTTACTAATTGAAGAGTGTTTTTAACACAGATTGGGTCAACATTATATATTGAAGCAAGGTCATCTACAGTGTGATTACCATAATTGCCAACCAAATCCTTAACAAAAGTTAATTCGATTGAATTATAATAATTGACATCAAATGAATCACTGGACTCTTCAACATCAATTGAAGATGCATTACCCATGAATTCTACTTGAACTGTATTATTATTTGGTGATGAAATATCTTGGTTTAATTCAACAGTCGTATCATTTAAGACAGATGCGTCTGCAGTATATACATCATCAGCTGCAGAAACTGCACCAATACTTAAAATCACAAGCATAAAAAATGCCATCAATATTATTTTTGTCTTACTTAAAAACATACAAATAAATCTCCCATAAATTAATATTAATTTTATTTGTTAGTATATATAAAGATTTGTGAATGTAAGTGATTACTTGCATAATATTTTAGTAATTTTTTAAACAATGTTTAATAATTTAAGTATTTTATAAAACAAATGAAAAAAATATATATGAAAACACCATTACCACATAGAAATAATGATGAAGACATGCTTATTTGATTAATTAAGCCCAATTAGGAAGTAAAACATATATTACTTTTAAAGTAAAGTATTTATTACACCAATGGCGATTTTAAAAAATTTTTTTGAAATAATGTTATCAAAAAGTTTTTAAAATAATAACAATATATGTTTAAATAATACATAAATGAATATTTTCGAATATTTGAGAATGTTTTCAATGAAAAATTTTTTTGGGAGAGTTAAAATGGAGAAAAATAATTTAATAATTATTATTTTAATAGCAATATGCTTAATTTTAGGAACCGCATTAGCGACCTATGTAATTGTAGAAAATCAGCATGCAGATGCAAAAATAGGGAACAATACAAATAATACAAACAATACAACGACAGCCGTCAAAACCGAAAAAGTTAATGAAGAAACACAAAAATCAGTATATGCTTACAAAAGTGATGGTACACCAATGTATAGTCAAGCAGAAGTCGATAATTATGTAAAAAGTAAATATGGTGCTGTAAATTACCATATCCAAGATAATGGATATATTAACATAGATGATCCAGGATACACTGACGATGGAGCTAAGGTAGTTCGGGGCGGAGTCAATAAGGATGGAAAGATATACGAAAGATCTTATTATGAGAACAATATTATGGGGAAATAATGGAGTAGAAAAAATACTCCATTTCCTTTTAACAATAAAAAAACTGATGAAAATATCTCAAACAGATTATCAATTGATAATTAAATAATACCATGTTTTCTAAAATACCAAATACTTTTTATCCTGAATAAGAAAATAAAACTTAAAATTATTCCAACAAAGAATATAATTAAAAAAAAATAGTAAATAACACTAAAAAAAGAAAAAAAGTCAAGGAAATCTACGATTCCTTGTGGGGGAAACAAGTAAAACAGTTTACTTTTCTAAAATCGCCAATAAATAGGACATGAATTGGCAATTAGTTACTGTAGATTTAAAAGCTTATTCCTCCATTTGCGTTAGAGTCTATTTCATCTACAATTTCACCGGAAATACTAACTAAGATTAATTTTACATAAAAATAGTTATGGATTATATGGAAATTAAAATACATTGTAGCAGATGATCCATCATAAATCAAATTATCAATAACACTTTCAGTGGAGATTAAATCAACACCATAAGACTCTGGACTAACAACCCAGCGATAACCTGTCCCACTATTAAATTTAACAGACATAGTAAAATCAATATCATCAATAATGTACAAATCTCTAACACGACTATGAGAACCACTCATATTTACATCCACTTTTTGAACATCAGTTAAGGAAAAATCAAAAGTGGACGGCTTACTATCAACATGATGAAAATTAAAAAGGAAAGCTTTCCATTCAATTAATTGGCCATTAGTGGAAGAAGGATTATAATTCCAAAAATTATTATATATCACACCATAATAACCACAATTAAACACACATTGTCCTTCATCATCAGCCCTATTACCTTTAAAGACATTATTAACTAAAGTTAAATTAGAATAGCATGAATCTAAATAGATTGCACCACCTTCATCACCACAATGATTATTATTAAATACACAACATGAAAACGTAAGCTTATTTTTTTTATTAATGTATATTGCACCACCATCTTCACCTGCAGTATTGCCGCTGAATACTGCATCGGTTATTATATTCCCATCACAACTTAATTTAATACGCTGTCCCAACCATAACATGCGCATATGTATATTGGTTAAATTATCATTACAACCACATAATATATTTGTATATATTGCACCACCATGATTATCATAAGCAGTATTATCTTCAAAATAAGAAGATCCCGCAAGACATATCTTGTCCGCATAAATTGCTCCACCATAATCATGAGCATAATTTTTTCTAAATGTACAGCCAACTACACTCACTTCTTTTCCACATATTGCTCCACCATAACACTGATGGACAATAGCTCCGTCAGCCTTATTTGATTCAAATAAACAATACCATGCATCAACACTACCTTCAGAATATATTGCACCACCGTCAACATTGGCACCATTACCTGAAAATGTAGCATCATCAACATAGGCATAATCCATAGTATAAATTGCACCACCATTTTCATTACCTGCTTTGTTATTAATGAAGAAAGAAGCATTATAGCCCTTAGTCATGTAGTTTACATAAGTTACAGTGTTTGCATAAAATGCTCCACCACAATCATCAGCATAATTAGCATTAAATGTAGAATTCCTAAACTCTATGTTATCAGCATAAATTGCTCCACCTTTAGTTTCCGCAGTATTTCCACAAAAAGAACTTCCACATACAACAACAAAACGCCTATTCAATAAAAGAGGAACTCCATCATCAACATTACCAATAGCTCCTGCACATTCTTCTTCAGCCCTATTTTGATAAAATGAAGAGTCATATATCTCAGCATCATTCAATACTGATACTGCACCATACTTCTTTGCCACATTATTTTTTAATACAGAACTGCGAATGGTTAAATTTCCTAAACTATATATTGCTCCGGCATAATCTGCTTTATTATTACTAAAAGTACAATTTTCAATTAAAACAGGATAATTTTTCATTAGAAATATATCAAAAATACTCTCTTTAGATATCTGCCTAGATCCACAATTAGCTATTGCACCACCATAACCTGCCTCATTATTACTAAAAGTACAATTTAGAATATATGGGCATCTATCAGCTAAACCCTCGAAAAGAATAGCACCACCATATCTACCACTCACTTCACCATGGATATCAATAAGACCGTCATATTCATCGGCAAATCCGTTAATGATATTTATATTTTTTAAGATGATATTTCCTTTACTTGAATGAAATGCGCTACAAACTTTCTCACAATCAAGAGTATGACCATGACCATCAATAGTTAAATCTTTATTCAATTGAATTGTAGAACCACCATTAGCATGATAATCCCGATTCAAATCTAAAACAGCACCATATTTAGCATCATTAATTTCTTTTTGAAGATCAGCAAAAGTGCCTCTCTGAATTGGCTCATAAACGGAGTCATCATCTCCTAAAACATGAACACTCAAATTTTTATCCAAAGATGGAATCTCTAATGAACCTAATGAAAATTCTTTATCAGTATTATTGCCATCTGTAGCACAAACACATCCAAAACTAAGGAATAAAGAAAAAAATACTAAAACCAATATTAAACATTTTCCAGAATTAAACTTCATAATAAAACTCCTCCATATCATAAATAAATTAAATTAAACTTCATAATAAAACTCCTTCATATCATAATAAATAAAAATAAAATCATTAAATAAAATTAATGATTTTAAAATATTATTTATTTAGGGATATTTCCTATGAAGAGAAGGGTAGATGACCCATCCGTATAGACTATAGATCCTCCGAGAGCACCAGGCACTCTAACGGTAATCTTAAGATACTTGACCTTGGATAAATCGAAATTCGCAAATTCCGACTTTTTAGTAAGAGAATCAATAACAGCTTGAGTTTCAGCTTGAGTAAATTTTTGTGATTTAACATGCTCACTGTCAAATGTATAATAAACCTTCATTTCATCTGAGTCCAAACGATATAAATCTATACGATCATATTCCGGCCTCTCCTCAACTGCAGGAATCTCAGGAACATAATTACCTACTTCCGCAATGTAACCGCCAAATGCTCCACCAATTGCACCAGCAACCATAGACCCACCAATCAACAATAAACTAAATTGCAAATCATTAAAAGTTACATCCATAGTATTATAACAAACAAGCAAAGAACCTACAGCACCTATACAAGCACCTACAGCAGCACCTGCAACCGCTCCAGCCTTAATACTACCAGTAAGATAACCGACTCCAACACCAACCACAAAAGACAAAGCAGCAGTCGTTACAACCATAGAGGTAGTTTGCAATGCATCAAGATCCTTAACTTCATCATAATCTATTTTTTGAGCAGCATACACATTGCCGACACCTTCCAGATTACAGATATCAACACCGATACCACCAGTAGTAATGCCGATGGAATTCAAGAAACTTCCCTCAACATAATTACTGTAAAAACTACAATTTTCAACAGTCAATAAACCTTGATTGTAAATAGCACCACCACAATTAGCAACATTATTGGAGAAAGTACAATT
>NZ_JAZRJY010000029.1:0-2052 GCF_045646045.1 Methanobrevibacter sp.
GGATGTTACATAAATACTAAATTTATCACCTTTTTTAATTGGAATGTACTTGTTCAATTTAATGGTGTGGTATCCCCGATAAGGTGAAACGCCTTTTTGAGTATAGACCACAGCACCATTCACTGCAACTTTAATTGTATAATCCATGCCGCTCTGATTAAAGTAGGTTCCAACAGCAGCTATCAAATCATCTTCGACACTGACAAAGTTATTCACATTTGTTATAGGAGTGCCGTATAATTCACTGGTTTCATCATACATCATAAATTCCCAAATACCTGTAAAATCATATTGATAATTCTTATTGTATGGCAAAGTATTTTCAAACACATATGCGACCGCCTGTTCTGTTAGTTTGTCATCGGCGCATAATGTTCCATCATAATATGAAATGAACATGTATCCTCCATCACCACATTGGGCTCCCCAACTGTTTTTGATAATCCATGCCCCATCACCTTCAGGTGTGGTGGCGAAGTTTTCTTTTGAATAATTATCATCCCATCCAACAATAGCAACTGCATGATTTGGAGCACCATTCAAATGATAAAAAGCACCCGAAGTATCGTTATAACCTTCTGGATCTTGAAAAGCATCAAAAAGTACAGCCAATGCACCATATTTAAGAATAGCTTTTTTAAGAGCAGGATTTCCTGGAATTGATACTTTTCCAGAATCAATTAAAACAAAATCCTGAAGGTGTATTGTTTGATTTGTGTGGATTGAAGGAGATAATTTTCCAACTTCATCATATATGTCATAAACCTGCGGAAATGCTCCAATCCAAGATAAAAGATAACCTGCCGCAATCATTTCATTCGCACTTTCGACATTACCGGATCCGTATCTGCTGAAAATAAGCATGGAATCCTGCATATTATTTTCTGAAATATCATATGATATCCCAGTATTTTTCAATAAAGCAGATTCAAATGCTGCTATTCCACCAAATGCCCAACAAGAACCCATACTTCCTTGATCCCTAACTGGTGTAAGCCATCCGATTTCCCTCAAATCAAATCTGGTAGGAAGAATACTAAGGTCAATGCTGTTTGTGGTTAAATTTAATTTCATTCCCTCACCAAGAATCACACTTGGATAATATGTGTTATTCAAATCATCTTTAGAAATTGTATCGTTCCCATATATTCGACCTATTGTTGATTCAACATCATCAAAATAAGTATAAACAGGATTATTGTTGTTGTTAAAGGTTATATTATCCAGATGATATTCGGCATCATAAATTAATATTCCACCGGCCATTGAAGCGCTATTATTATTGAATTCTGAATCCGTAAGATTTAAAAGGCCGAAATCAAAATATAGTGCGCCTCCGGATGTTTGATAATCAGGCTGTGACACCACTTTATTTGAATTGAATTTACAATTGGTTATTTCTGCAATTACATCTGAAAGATATGCTGCCCCTCCGGCATAAACTGCAAAACAGTCGGTGAAGCTTGAATCTTTAAGGGTTAAATTACCGGTTAGCTGAACAAAAGCCCCGCCAAAACCTGAGGAAATATTATTGAAAGTTGAATTTCGAATAGTTATTTCAATTGGTTCTGTAATTGGTTCGGTACCCTCTCCTTCGACATCGACAAATACTGCCCCTGCATTTTTAGTTGAAGTAGTATTTGCAAATAAACAATTTTCAATAATTGCCTGTTTAGGTACCCGAATTCCTACAGCACCAACGGATTCATTTGCTTTTAAATTATAAAATTTAGTATTATTGATGATTACATAGCACTCTTGAGCAAATACTGCAGGAGCATATTTTGACGAAACATTATTGAAAATACAATTATCAATAGATAATACAGTGAAATCCTGCTCGTTAGTAGAAATTGATCCCCACTTACTGAAATATTTTGATGTAAAATTACTGTATTCAACATTTAAAGTACCAGTTTCCAAATAAAGTGCACTGCCCCTATCTGAATAACCATCAATAAAGTTACAATTAGAAATATTAACAATGGCATTTGCCGCAATAGTCATTGCTCCTCCAAAGAGTTTTGCACCATTGTTAATAAATGTAACATT
>NZ_JAZRJY010000030.1:0-2021 GCF_045646045.1 Methanobrevibacter sp.
TATTCTAATAATCCTCTTAAAATTTCATTAAATGCATTTAAAAAGCGGATAATTGTATCATTTGAATATTTGCTGCATGATTCTACATTAACAAGATAACCATCATCCAAATTATTAACCACACATAAAAAGTCGGAAACCAAATCAGTACCTACATCATCAATAATTAATTCCTTACCAACACCGGAAACATCATTCAAATCCGAATTATACTCAAAGGACACATCATTATTTAAATCAAATTCATGTGCAAGTAAACGGAACGGATAAACACTATATTTCATGGAATCCAAAATCAAATCAGAAACATCCGACAGATACTCGATAACAGATGTTTTTTCACAATCAACAATAATTGGGATAGTACGAACAAACATGCCTAAAGCATCTTGAGTATAATCTTCATGACGACCATTCTCAGTAAAATTATAATAAACCTTATTCATGCCAGTGAACCGAGAATAAGTATATGCGAAAACAGCATTGAAGAAATTGCTTACTGTAATTCCATGATTACGGCAAAAAATCTCAACATTCTCACGAATATCATGAATAGGAAGTCGAATAGCATTATCAACACCACCAATATCCTCCAATAAATTACTGGTTTCATCAATATCGGAAAGATTATTCCTATAGAATTCATATGCTTCATCATAGATACTTTCAAATTGGGAATTAAATGAATCCCGACTAGCATAAACAAAACCTAAATCGACATCATCATCCAATTTGCCTTCTAAAGCCAAAACTAATTCCTTATTGATGATAGTACGGCTAGTAGCATCATTAATAATATGATGCATGTCGTAAAATATAAACTGACCATCATCATTTTTTATAATATAGAAACTAGCTAAAGATTCATTCAAATTAAACGGTTTAATTAATTCAGAATAATCATCAGACATTATTTTTTCGATTGATGGATAACTGTCACAAACAAGTAAAGGCACATCACCCTCAACAACACGACTCATTAAAACAGGGTGCTTATCAATTAATCGATGAATTGCATTTTCAATCTCACCAACAGAGCTATCTTTAGGACATTCAAGTATTCCTGGTGTAGAATATGCTGTACCCATCTCATTAACCTTTTCATCTAGATAAATACCTAATTGGGATTCAGACAGACAACAAGAAACAACATTTGAATCATAATCTCCAATATATTCCAATTCATATTTTATATTTTCAATAAATTCACTAAATTTATCTCCCAAATAAGTACCATTAGCATACTCCCCGTTAATAAAATAATGATTATCAACACGAGAAACATTAAGACTAATACCAAATGAAACATGGTCCGAATCATCTAATTCAAATTCGCCCCATTTAAATAATTCCAGATTAATAGATTTAAATAATTCATTTTCAAATGAAAACTCGCCGCTTAAGAAATTAAAAGTAACTGGACAATGTTTATATTCCAATTCATTAGTAGTATAAATTAAAGATTCATAATTCAAACCTAAATAATCAACGCCTTTAAATGCTTCTTTAATACTATAAACATCACCCATCAATGAAACAACATCATAATTATTATTTGTATCGACAGAAACAGGGAATTGACTAGTAAACCAACCAACAGTTCCACTCACATCAGCTAAAATTTCATCACGCCCATAAGACTCACGATTAAAAATAACTGTCTGGTTATAAGTCTTTTTATATGCGCGGGCAATACATAAAGCCAAATACTCCTCTTCAGTTACCATCAACAAATTATCCACATCAAATCTCGCATCGACATTAAAATTAAATCTTTTAGATTCACCCCTAATAAGAGAATCATCTAACAGATTATTAATTGCGGTCCAATGCTGTTTTTCCACATCGGAAATATCTTCAACTAACGATTTAACATCCGCGACCCAATTTTTATAAGGATATGGTCTTGAAAGATTAATTTCACCATTATCTTTAATCTGGTTTATAATGTAAGTCAAATCATCAATTAGAATACTCCAGCTGATACCGTCAATAATTAAATGATGAATAACGAAAACAAC
>NZ_JAZRJY010000031.1:0-7269 GCF_045646045.1 Methanobrevibacter sp.
CTGAAACGTGGAAAACCATAAATACCATACATAGTATTTGCAAGCCTTTTGATAGCCTGCTGCTGAACATCTAAAGCTTTCTTTTGCTGTGGATCATCAGATGCCTTCATTTCACGTTTAATTCTGAAACGTTCCTGTAAAATCTTGTCAATAACAGAAGGAATGAATCCCTGAGGAGATTTTTTAAATTTAATCCCGTGTTCAGGTGAAATATTGTAATCCTCTTCATTTTCAATATCACCCAATACCATCACATCAGGAGATATGTTTTTTGAAATGATTATACTTGGATATAGACTTCTAAAGTCGAACTGCACTAAATTTTCATGAAGACCAGTTTCAGGCTCTCTTACATAACCTCCTTCATTGTCTTCAGCATTTGCTCTGTCTGCAAAATTAGATCCCTGTTTGTTTGGTACAACTTCATCATCAAAATAAGCCTGTTTAACTAAAAACCATTCTGCCTGCTGGCCTGTAGCCATACGACTTACATCAAATAACGGCTGGCCTATTATACGAGTCAATTCTAAATTAAGCGGCAAGGTTTGTTCTGCAATTTTTAATGTTGAAACAACATCATCAAGTGAATAATCAAAGAGATTATCCAATTCTTCACCGCCGTTGTCCCAGAACTCCCAGATTCTGTCTCCAGGAACATCTATTTTTTCCTCTCCGAACAGCTCATAATAGACCCTTTCCAATGTGTATCTCTCAAGAGTCATGTATCTTCTCATTACCAAATACAAATCAACGTGAATTAGTCCTTTCATTGAAGCAGCATTGGCAAATCCTCTTTTAATGAAACGAATATCAGATCCATCCATTCCCAAGTCCAGATCCACTTCATGAATTTTTGCCCGATCAATCAAGTAAGGAAAATCAAAGTTATCTGAATTATATCCGACAACAATATCCACATTATTTTCTTTTATGATATCTGCAAAAGTTTGTATCATCTCTTTTTCTGAAGATACTTGATATACAAAATCATCACGACTTTTGGAATTTGTTTTTGTTGATATTACCTGATTGATTCCGAAGTTACTTGCAACACCAATCATGATTATTTCATCATCTGCCGAATCAGGCATTCCATGAGGATTTCTCACTTCCAAATCGAAACTGAGTATTCTGAAATCATTAGAATTGTCATCAACCCTTTCAAGAGGTTTATCTATTTTTATAATTTCAATGTCATGTTTTTTGCTGTCCAATGCTGAAAATGAGTCTAATTTTTCACCGGACGCCTTTACTTTAGTCATAGGTATTACATCCCTATCCATGAGGTATCTTCTATAAAATGGAATATCAAATTCTCTTATTTGCAGTACACTATCCAAATCCCTTATTTCATCCCTGTGTTTAGATAGAACTTGCGGATGAGTAAATGTTATTTTTATGAATGTTTTTTCAATTTGAAAATCTTTTTTAGTAACTTTTTCAATTACAACATCATCCAATAATTCATTTAAATCGTCAATACATTCATCAGGAGCATTGCTGTAAACATACAGATATGGTGTGAATGAATCATCAATCAATACCACATTCTTATCCCCATCTTTTGAAAATAACCGGATTACAGGTTTATCTTCATAGGTTACATAATCAATGTCCAGAATAACAACTTCTCGCTCCATCATTTAGACTCCTTTAATTCTTTTCTAAAATTATCTAAAATTACATAAGTAATACCCAGTATTAATGGCCCTATAATAAAACCTACAATACCATAAACTAATGGTCCGGCCAAAAATCCAACCAAAAGTATTAACGGATGAATATCAGCATGATGTGATGAAATAGCTGGCCTTATATACATATCTACAAGACTTAGGAAAAATCCGAATAACAGTACAACAATTACTCTAGGATAATTTCCATTTAATGCATCCATAATAGCCAGTGCCCAATAAATCGGCCATGGACCAAATATTGGAATTAACTGCAAAATTCCTGTTATTACACCTAAAAATATTCCATAAGGATAACCCAAAAGGGAATAACCTATCGCACCGAAAATACCGATTATTACAGAAGTTAAAAAGTGACCGTAGAATATACTTTTCAATACATCTTCAATAGATTTAACTGTTCTGTTGAAAAACCCCATATGCTCATCAGGAACAAATGATTTTATAAATTCATAACAATTATCCCCATCTTTAATAAAATAATAGACAGAACAGATTAATACAAATAAATCAAGAGTAATATTGGCTAAAGAACCTAATTTACTTACCAGATAATTTAATACATATTTACCTGCACTTTCAATTGTTTGAACAAAATTATTCTCATTTAAAAAAGGATTATCCGGAATATAATAGGATATTTGAGATAGTGCAGTGTTTACATCCAAATTTTGATTTGAAATATAAAATGTAGACAAAAATCCAGAAATTACAAATACTATATAAGCTATCAGAAGAATAAGAGGAATGATTACAACAATCATCGCCAACAATATGGAAATCGATTCAAATTTCAATTTAGATTGTATTCTTTTAGCAACAGGCCTTATACCATAAGCTAAAATTATCCCCAAGATTATCATGTTCAATACTGGAAATATGAATACCAATGAAATGACAATTAAAAACAATACCAGCAGTATTGGAGGAGTTATGTATTCTTTTAAATCTTTTTCCATATTATCCCTGTCTTAATATTTTACACCAGAAGCATCACGCCTATATTTTCCAAATTCCTCTATTAATTTAATTTGTTCACTGTCAAAAACAGGACCTTCAACACAAATTCTCCAGCCTGTGTTATCAACACAGCACTGCCCGCATACTCCCAGAGCACATTTCATGTATCTTTCAAGAGAATAATCAGCAGGAATGTTAGCATCTTCAAGGATATTGAATATTCCTATCATCATTATTTCAGGTCCGCAGACAAATGCATAATCATAAGTCCTATCTTCAAGCAAACTTGTAAGACAATCGGAAGCAAATCCCTTAAATCCGTAAGACCCGTCATCAGTACATGGATGGAGATTCACATCCAATTTTTCCAATTCATCTAAAAACAGCAATTCATCTTTAGTGGTTGCAGCAAGCAAAACATCAACATCATTATCTTTAATTAATTGACGAGTTAAACCAGTGACTGGAGCCATACCTACCCCACCACCAATAACTAATAATTTTTTACCTTTAAAATCTGTTTTAAATCCATTACCATAGCTGCCCCTAACACCAATCATATCTCCAACCTTCAATTGGTGGAGCTTGGAAGTAAACTCCCCAATGTTTTTAACGCTTACTGAAAGTTCACCGTCACCAATATTAGAAATAGACATTGGTTTTTCATCAGTTGAATGCCAAATCATTAAAAATTCACCAGGTTTAGCATCAATATCCGTATCGAATTTGAAAGTTTTGATTGTAGGAGTTTCGTCAATTATTTCCTTAATTTTTACAGCTTCAGGTGCCCTAATCATTTTAGTCACCTCCATGTGCAAGGCCTACCATCTCATCAATGGATGAATATCCCTTATCTTTCATGAACAATTCCAAATCAGCATTAATTTTTGAAAATACTTCAACACCTTCATCCATAATGGCCGTGCCTATTTGAACTGCTCTTGCACCCGCAAAAATAAATTCGACAACATCCTCAAATGTGTAAATTCCTCCAACACCAATGATTGGTACATTAACGGCATCATAAACAGAATAAACATTGCTTATGGCAATAGGCTTTATGGCCTTACCACTCATTCCGCCGAATTTATTATATAAAACCGGTTTTGCAAGGTCAATATTGATTTTCATACCCGGACCTAATGTATTGATTAAACTTAAAGCATCAGCCCCCGCTTCTTCACAGGTTTTAGCAATTTCTGTAATATCTGTAACATTAGGAGTTAATTTAGCAATAATTGGAACTTCACTTGCATCTTTTGAAGCGGCCACTATCGTATGACTTAAATTACAATCCTGACCTATGGAAGCACCATAACCTTCCATAGCATGAGGACAGGAAATATTTAATTCAATCATATCCACTAACGGATTGATTTGCTCCACCAGAGTGCTGAATTCATCAGGAGTGGCGCCATAAATGGATGCAATAACTACATTATTTTCTCTATTGATTTGTTTTAGCTCTTCTTTAAAATTATCAACACCAGGATTAGACAAACCAATTGCATTGATAATTCCTCCATCAACACCTACCGTTGTAGGATTTTTATATCCCGGATGAGGCTTTAAAGAAAAGGATTTGCTAACAACACCGGCCGCACCGGATTTTAAAATCCAATTCATTGAAGAAGCAGTGCTTCCCATAATTCCTGCAGCCAACATTAAAGGATTTCTAAAATGAACTCCACAAACATCTGTTTCTAACATTATCTTCCACCAATATTTTATTATAAATTAATGTTTATAAAACAACTAATTTAAAATTAGTGGAAATTTAAAAAATAAGGCATTAATTACTTTTCAAGCAACTGACGATAATTATCATTTTGGCGTTTTAAAGAAATGACTGTTGTTTTATGTGATTTCATCATTTCTTCCTTTTCTTTAATTAATAATTTAATCTGTTCATTTTGGTTTTCAATAATCTGGTCTTTTTGAGCAAGCAAACCTTCATAAGTTTTAGAAATTTTTCTTAATTGGAGTTCTAAATTTTCAGTATTATCTCTGATTTGTGTTTTATAATCATCAATTAATGACCTTTGATACTTAACCTGATCCTGCTTATCATCAATTATTTCCTGTTTTTCTTTGATTTTTTTATCCAGATCATCCAATTCTTTCATTTTTGCTTTTTCATTATTGATTTCATTATCCAATTTATCTTCCAAATTCTTTTTTTCATATTTTAATTTGGTTGAATATAATTTCAATTTATTAATTTCATCTTTTTTTGATTCAAGTTCCATGGTGAGTTCATCTATTTCACCATCTTTTAAATCAATTGTTTCTTTTAAATCTCTAAAACTTTGTCTTGACATCAGTAAAAATATTTGATTTTAAATAATTTAAAACTTTTTGAAAGCCAAAATATATTAAAAATAAAAAAAATAATTTAAACACATGGAATGTTATGTAAGTTACTGTGTAAAAGGATTTTATGCATTTAATGAGAATAAAGAATTAATTGCAGAAAAATTATTTGAAGAAGAGGAAATACTTCAAAAACTTATTGAAATAGATAATAAAGAAATTCCCTTAGAAGAAAGCGAATTAATTAATGAATTATCTAAAACATATGATACAATTATTATAGAATCCAACAAACGTGCTTCAGATTATAACTGTGATAAAATAAATGTGAAAAACCCTAACCCTGCAGGAGATATTTTAAGAAGTGAGTTTGACTTAGATTTGGACAATGACATTTATCAGAAACTGGCAATTTATAAGATGAAAAAAGCTCAGGCCGGTGAAGACAAGCATTTAATTCAAGCCATTAGCTCCATAGATGAAATTGATGAATCTATTTCCAAATTAATAGAAAGAATTCGTGAATGGTATGCGCTATACTTCCCGGAAATGGATTTAATAAAAAATAATGAGACATACATTAAATTAATTTACGAAAATAAGACTAAAGAAGAAATTATCAATGCTAAAAGTGATGCATTTCCTATTGATATGCTGGATATTGAAGATGATATTAATCCGGACGATTTAGATATTATGAATAATTATGCTAAATCGATTTATGAGCTTCAGCAAACAAGAAAAAATATTATTAATTATATTGATATTAAAATGGAAACCATTGCACCGAATTTAAAATTGCTTGTTGGTTCCTCTCTTGGTGCCAAGTTAATATCCCATGCAGGAGGACTTAAAAGACTGGCAACTTATCCCTCAAGTACTGTTCAAATTATGGGGGCTGAAAAAGCATTATTCAGACATTTGAAAAGTGGAGATCGTCCTCCGAAATATGGTTTGATATATCAACATCCACAGGTTCGCGGTGCAAAATGGTGGAATCGTGGAAAAATCGCCAGAATGCTTGCAGGTAGAATATCACTGGCTGTAAGAAAAGATGTTTTTACACATGATTTTAATCCAGAAATATTTAATGAATTCAATGATAAAGTAAAAGAAATAGAAAAAAATAATCCATTTCCAACAAAAACCACTAAAAGAAGAAAAACAAAAATCGAAAAAGAATCGTAGAAAAGGTAAAAAAAGAAGGAGGAGATGAAAATGGATGTTTTTTTAAAGGGCAGTGAAATTGCAACAAGAAATCTTACACCAGGTATTAGCGTTTATGGTGAAGAATTAATCACAGAAGATGTAGAATATAGATTATGGAATCCAAGAAGGTCAAAACTATCTGCTGCCATTTTAAATGGATTAAAAAATTTAGATATCAAAAATGATTTTAAAGTTCTCTATCTTGGTGCATCAACCGGTACCACAGTTTCACATATTTCTGACATAGCATGTGATGGAAAAATATATGCTGTTGAATTTTCTCCTGTGACAGCTAAAAAATTAACCAGATTATCCCGTCAAAGACCAAATATTTATCCAATACTTGGAGATGCAACTAAACCTAGAGAATATATGAATATTATTGAAAAGGTTGACCTTGTTTACTGCGATGTTGCTCAACCTATACAGTCAGAATTATTTATGAAAAATATGAATTTATTTGCAAAAGATGATGCTTTAGGAATATTAATGATTAAAGCCAGAAGTATTGATGTGATACAAAAACCTAAAACTATTTTTAAGCAAGAAGAGAAAAAATTAAAAGAGAAAGGTTTCAAAATTATTGAAAAAGTAAAACTGGAACCTTACGAAAAAGACCATATGGCATTTCTTGTAGAGAAAAATTTTTAAAAAAAATGAACTGATTTTCATGTGTAGATAGGCAAAAAAAATATCTTTAAGAATATAAAAAATTACTACAAAAATCACAAAAAAGTATTACTTCGATACCTTTTTATACCATGAAAATAAATATTATATATGCTAATGCAAATAAAATAAAAGTTCACTAAATTATCCTTTAGGTATATTCACTCTACTAATCACTTCATTTAATTAAAACCTAAAGGAGTGAACTTATTTTTTAATATAACTCTTTTTTATGGATTTTAATTTTTAACTTAAAATACTGTCTTTTTATCAAAAAAGTATTACAAAAAATTTATTTTTCACCACATATAAAACCTCCTAAAAGCAATATTGACATTAACTTAGTAGAAGAAAAATTTAAGAAAAATCACTTATAATGAAATTAATGTTTTATAAAATACGAACACAGAGAGTGATTAAGGTT
>NZ_JAZRJY010000032.1:0-8965 GCF_045646045.1 Methanobrevibacter sp.
TTATTACCAGTATTGTTTAAAAAAGTAATGTTGGTGGCTGTAATTGTTGAATTTGAACTGAATATTGCATAATTTTTCGCATTTTTTATAATTAAATTATTTAACACAATATTAGATGAATTTATTGTAAAAATTCTTGCCATACCTCGCCCATCAATGATATGGTTATTACCGTTTATTATGATATTTTTATTGATAACAATTCCATTGGTGTAATTAGCATCAATTTTACTATCAAATAAATAATCGGATGTAACATTCAACACATTATTTTCTGAAATTTCATTATTCAAATCAATGAAAGTGTTCGTGTCATTAGTATCCTGACTGTAAACAGCATTCACTGAAAAAATAAATATAAAAATCAAAATTAAGATTAACTTATATTTTTTCAAATTTTTCACCCCATATTTAATCAATAATAATATTTATTGAACATTGTATAAAAATCATTATTTTCGGACATTCACTAAAAAGTTAACATCAAAATTATCAATGAATTAATATTGAAAAACTTTCTAAAAGATAACTTCACTCAAACTCAGCAAAAAAGAGACAAGTATCAAAATTACAATAGCCAAAATCAATTATTCGACAGCAAAATTTCATCCGAAAAATTCAAAAAAAGAAAAGACAAGGAAAGTTATATTCCCTGCATTGTGATGAAATTACCACGGCAATTTGAAACCGAAAAATCCCTGAGAACCTTCAGGGGCCGGTGGAATATCACTGTATTTTGATGCATTAAGCTTCAGTTCCATCTGATGACCGGCAGTATTATTTCCATTCTGTGCTGAAATCACTTCATGAAGTATCTGCTTTCCGTCCTGGAATGCTTTGGTCTGCATATCATTACAGGAAGAAGTAAGATAATTTGCTCTTGCGTCACCACTCATTTTTTCTGCATTTGAGAGTACATCATTCATTGCACCAAACATATGGCTTTCTGATTGATTCCAGTATGCCTGCACAGGCCTTCCATAATCCTTGTAGTGGTCCGGTCCCATACAGCGAGAACAAAGACCTTCAGAGACATAATACGGATAGTGCTCTGCATCAAATACACCCATGTCACTTGCAGGCTGATTGGCTCCATAAGCCTCACTGACATTTACACAGTCATTGGATACAGGTACAAATACACCATAAACAGGCGGACCTGAACTTACCCAGCTGACACATGACATTTCTGCAGGAAGATTTGGAAATACCTGAATAATATGGGCACTTAATGTCTCATCACTTCCAATTGCCCTTGAATCATTTTTTCCTGCCTCATCAGGAGAATATTGTGTTCCTTCATATCTGTCACGCAAAACATGTGCAACATCCTGCACTGAAACCTTTTTATCCGGCGTGAAAGATAAAGGATACATTACATTGTGATCATAGTCTGAACCATATTTTGAAGGCTCAAGAAGCCTGTGTCCCTCCCAGGTCCTCATATGGGCAGTGTCATTATTAATCTTTGTTCCGGCATATGTTTCAAAGAGATTAATCTCACCGTTTTTGCCTTTTACAGCAAAACCTTTTTGCTCCGGAAGCTTGGTTAAATCCGGAGATGTGATGGAGTCTTCATAGTCAGATAAGTACTCTAAGGAAAATTCATTACCGAATACTGCCACTTTGTCTTTCGGCATTTTTACAGCAGCGTACTGATGTCCGCCATAGAGCTCCACATACCACACTTCATTTTGATCGGCAATGATAGCAATATTGGATTCGGCATTACCGTACTTATCAACGATTCCCAAAAGAACATCTACAGCTTCTCTGGCAGTTTTACTCTGACAAATCACAAGGTCTGCTGCAGAAATTTCAGCAAGACCTCCATGAACAAGAGGATCTGCTTTCAATGATTCATTGTTTAAATGGGCTGAAACGGACATTGTCATGGATACACCATATTCATTGGTACATGCGGCAGCATCACTGTTAGTTCTATTGGCTACTCCTGCACTGTCCATATATGGCGTTGCAGTGTATTTGTAAGTGGTTGCCGGAATTTCTGTTTTTACCTCTCCGTCTGCACTTACAGGCATGAATCGACCAGGAGTGTTGTCTACATGGGGAACTATTGTAATATGATTTCCCCAGTCTGCACGAAAGTCATTTGACCTTGCAATAATTGTTGAACCATCCGCACTAGCATCCTTACCTACATATACTCCCGTACATGCGGCAGAAACCTGCATACTGCAAATCAGCAGTACACAAAAAAATAAACCTATCAATTTTTTCGACGAGCATTCTAACTTCAAAATAAAAACTCCATTTAAAATCTATGAAATAATATATTTGCTGTTCACCATATTAAAGCATAACCTATTTCTGTAAAATTCGTGATTAAAAGGTGTTAAAGAAAAATAATTCTTTAACTCCTGATGGTTATTCTGTTTGATGTTACGGCTCCGTTTTCATACATTGAGGTTATTATGTATTCACCTGCCATGAGATTAATATTTAATCTTGCAATTCCATCATTGCCTGTTGTACGATTATAGAATACGCCATTCACATTGAATGACATATTAACACCAGATAAGGGATATCCATGACCATCAAGCAATTTGGCTTTAAATTGTGAACCGTCTCTGTATGACATGACCAGATCATCAGCCTCAATAACCGGAAGAACCTTAATGATATTTGATGCCATCAAGGAATTATAATTGGCTGTTATAACATATGTTCCGGGATTCAGGTTAATGTTCATCAAGACATAACCATTCTCATCAGAGGTTCTCTTATAGAATACTCCATTAATATTGAACTCAACTGCAACACCTTTTCCAACAGGATTGCCCTGTCCGTCCAGAAGTCTGACTCTGTACTGGGAATCATTCTTATAGTACTTGGTAAGGTCATAGTTCTCCACAATAGTCGTCAGTACTTTAATTTTATTTGAATGCATCTCATCATTTACCATATTCCTTGCAGTAATGATATAATCGCCCGGATTCAGGTTAATGTTCATGCGGGCAACACCATTTGTGATATCACGGATATAGAATACTCCATTGATATTGAATTCAACGCTTCCGCTAGCTATCCTATCACCATTAACATCAAGACAGGTAACATAATACTGGCTGGAATTTCTATAATATTTAGTCAAATCATTCCCATAAAGTGTTGAAATGACCTGAACAAATGCATCACAGACGGAATCACCGCAGCTACATTTAATTGCATAATTGCCGGCACCCAAATTAATATTGATTGAAGCTACACCATTAGAATCAGTAGTCCTTGCATAATCAACACCATTAATATTAAAATTAACGTTAACACCTGAAATCTGTCTGCCTTTTCCATTGACAACAACAGCAGTAAGCTTTTCAGGACCGCCGACATACTTGGTCAAATTCTTAGCCTGCAAAGTGTAATCGGTATCTCCGTCAACAACTAAAACTCCATTTTTAAGCTGATATCTGTTCATGTCCCTTGCAAAACCTGTTACATCATATGTTCCCTCTTCAATTCTGCATTCATAATAATAGCCAAATGAATCCGGATTATAAGATAATGTAACATCCTGGACTTTTCCATTTTCCCTATTAGTCAGTCTGGCATTAATGTCTGTGTTTGAATCAAATATTACCTTATTTCCTGAATCATCCTGAAATTGACACAATTCGATTTTTGAATTAGGCGCAACAGTCATATCTGCAAAAACCAGGAACAATTCAAATCCGACAGCTGACGCATCGCTTATTTTAATGTCATAATGATTGGCGGAAGTCATCTTATTGTTTTTCAAAACTCCACCAGCATCATCCCAAACGAATTCATCACTGTTTTTTGAGCTTTTGAAAATACTGTTCACGACACTATCGAAACCATAAACTGCATATCCTCCATAGCTGGCTTCATTGTCAATGAATTCGCAGGCATCTACATTTCGAGTCTCATAAACAGCTCCGCCACACCCATATGTTCCAATCGCATAATTGTCAACAAAACTGCACTGTGAAACAAGCATTGCACGTGCAACTGCACCTCCGTCATAGTCTGCATGATTTCTATTGAAATTTGATTCATATATTTCATACATTCCCTTGACTGCACCGCCATAATACTCTACATGATTATCTGTGAAATTACATCTATAGATTTTTGAAGTTTTATCCTCAAAATTACCGAATACTGCTCCTCCGCCACTATAGGCAGAATTACTTGCAAAATTGCAGTTTCGAATTTCACCATATCCATAATATCCCATATATACTGATCCGCCATCAAGTGAAGCATAATTGTTGATGAATTCACAATTGAATACATTACATTCCTTTAAATGTATTGCACCACCGAAAGAAGCAGAATTATCTTTAAAATAACAGTTTGAAATCGTTGTAAAACCATCACAGCTTACTGCCCCACCATTATTCCCTGCATTGTTGGCGATGAAATGACAGTTATCGATTTTTAAATTACCCTGATTGGAATCAGTTGATATTGCACCACCATTTTCACGAGCCAGTCCATTGATGAATACTATATTATTGAATGTTACTAGAGATCCTGTATTGACACTGAATATTTTTGATGTCTTCAAACCATCCAAAGTGTGTCCATTACCATTAATGATTAATTCCTTATCGATTCTAATTCCATACAAAGCATCAACATCTGAATTATACCTATAGTCATTTTCCAGATTGATTGTTGAGCCTGAAGGAGCCTGATAAATCTTATTTTGAAGGGTTGCAAATGATCCGTCATCAGCACCCAAACCACCTGCCTGTGACAAATTCAATGAATCATCAGCAGTCTGATTTGCATCTTCAGATGCATTAACGCAACCAATAGCTATAATAAATACTAAAAATACTAAAAAAATCCGTTTTTTCATATCATCACCATTTCATTTTCAAAATGATATCCTATATAATAACAATTAAAAATTTATTGAAAAAAATATAAAAATGTGATGAATTGAACTATTGCGATTATAATAGAAAAAGCATGCGAAAATTAATTATATTAAAGGACATGTATAAGTTAATAAGTAATTTTTTCCATAAGATAACCTTATTTTTAAAGAAAACCTATTAAACAATATTTAAAAGAAAAAAGTAGAAAAAAAGTTGAAGATTAAATACTCAACTTATTATTTAAAAATAGTTATTTAATTTTAAACAATGTTTTCGGTTAATCCCTGTTGATTGAAAATCCTTAAATTTAATTCATTTGAACTAATTTGAAATGTTTCAAGTCTGTGGATGTTGTGTTGAGGTTGAAAGCATAACTGAATCAGCAAGTGAGGTGTCATTTGCCTCACTCGCATATGCAGCACCTATGAAAAACAACAATAATACCAAAAATATGGCTATTGAATACTTTTTCATTTTTTAACTAATAGTTATTAATTTGATTAAAATTTAATCAATTAGCTGGAGGAACATATTTGTATTTTGATGCATCAAGATGCACTTCCATTGGCGGTATGACCACCTTTTGACCGGTGAACCTACCCGTTTCAGGATTGTGGTCTATTTGAAGAGTGTTACTATTCTTGTTTTTAGCCCATCTCAACTCATTAAGTATAACTTTTCCATCATCAAAAGCTTTGGACTGCATATCATTACAGTAGGAAGTCAGATAATTTGCACGAGTATTATTATCCATTTTTGATGCTGTATCCATTACCTTACTCATTCCGTCAAACATATTGCATTCCGCTTCATGCCAGTAGTCGCGCACAGGCTCTCCATAAATTTTGTAGTTTTTTGGACCTACACATCGCGTACTGAGCTCCTTAAATACATAATAAGGATAATGTTCTGTATCAAAGTCGTTCGTTTTATTTGCGGGCTGATTAGATCCATAAGCATCACTGACATTAATACAATCATTTGACAAAGGTACAAATATTCCATAAATAGGCGGTCCGGAACTGATCCAGCTGACACAGGACATGTCTGCCGGAACGTCAGAAAATATCTGAATAATATGGGCACTCAATGCAGTATCCGTTCCAATAACCCTCATGTCAATTCTTCCAATCTCATCAGGTGAAAATATTGTTCCTTCAAACCTATTACGCAAAATCTGTGAGACATTCTCTACTGAAATCTTACTGTCCGGTGTGAAACATAGAGGATATTTGGCATTATGATGGTATCCTGTCGTATAGTTTGAAGGTGACATAATCCTGTGTCCCGCCCAGGTTCTCATATGAGAGTATTCGTCAGTAACCTCCTTTCCGGAATATGTATCATAGAGATTAAGCTCACCGTTGTTACCGTGTACGGCAAAACCCCTTTCTTCGGGAAGGCTGGTTAAATTTTTGGAGGTAATGACCTCATCATAGTCAGAAAGGTACTCCAAAGAATACTCATTACCGAAAACTGATACTTTGTCTCTAGGCATTTTCACAGCAGCATACTGATGTCCGGTATAAATCTCCACATACCATACTTCGTTTTGATCAGCAATGATGGCAATATTTGATTCACTGCTTCCATACTTATCAACGAGTCCCAAAAGAACATCCACACCTTCTCTTGCAGTCTTACTCTGACAGATTACAAGATCTGAAGTGGAAAATTCGGCAAGACCCCCTTCCACCAACGGGTCAGCTCCCAATGATGCATTATTTGCAAAGGCTGTTACAGACATTGTAATAGCTACACCATATTCATTGGTACATGCAGCCGCATCATGAGTATAACCGTTGCTTGCGGTAGTACTGTTCATAAATGGTGTTGAAGTGTATTGATAAGTGGTTGCCGGAATCTCTGTTTTTACCGAACCGTCAATACTTACAGGCATAAGCCTGCCGGGACTGTTTTCTACTCTAGGAGTTACAACAACATTATTTGCCCAAACGTCCTGAAAGTCATTTGACCTGCCAAAAATTAGTGAGCCGTCTGCGCTTACATCAGGCCCGACATAGACTGCAGTACATGCTGAGGAAACCTGCATGCTACACACCAACAGTCCACAGAAAACTAAAATCATAAGATTTTTTGATGAATAACTTAATTTCAAAATAAATTTCCCCCAATAATCATTAAAATAATATATGCTTTTCAAATTTTATAAATATGATGTATTTAATTTTACAATCATAATATTAATTTATAGTTAGTTTTCTAATATTTTAGTATTATATGAAACAAAAATAGCTTAACTCGAATTAAAACTGAAGCATTGAAATTCTTAAACAGCAATACTTATTCTGTTTTTTGTTTGAATATACATCAGTTATTATTCGGCCATAATTTTTACCACAGTCAAAAAAACAAAAAAATGGGAAAATTGAATTAAGAAAAATTCAAAGTCCAAAACAGAAATAACAATTTACATTATATGTTTATTATGGCCTGAAGTGAAGGAACTTCAAAAATGCGGGATGAAAATATTAATTAATATTCAACAACATATGTTATAGTATGAAGAAAATATATATTATTGGAGTAATATTAGCCATTGTTATAATAGCTGTAATAGGCTTTTTTGCATTTTCTAATAATCATGCGCCTAAAGGTGATTTAAGGATTATTGATGCAAGCGCCTTGACTGAAAAAGGAACATTGAAACTGAACGGGGAGACGAAAGACGAAAACAGTAAAATATTCAGTTCTACTACAAGTGACGAAAATGCTGTTCTGGTAAATAAGACAAGCATACTGAAACTGACAAAATCATTCATTAACAAGACTGGAAATACTGCAACCTCGGGCGATGATGCTGATTTTTATGGTGTTAACTCAGCTGTCCTTGTTAAGGACGCGAGCAAATTAACTATTAAAGACTGTGAAATTGAAACCGATGCAAAAGGATCCAATGGAATTTTTGTAACCAATACAGATAACGGACAGGCTGCTCCAGAAGGAGGTTCAGCCGGAGGAAATGGGGGAAGCGCACCTGAAAAACCACCGGAAGAACTCAAAAAGACTGGTCAGTCAAACAATGATACAACTGCCGATATCAAAAATGTTAAGATAACAACTCATAAGGACAAATCCCGTGGACTTGACTCTACTTTTGGCGGCATTATCAATGCAGAAAATGTTGTAATCAATACTGAGGGAAACAGCTGTGCTGCTCTTGCAACAGACCGCGGTGAAGGAAATGTAACTGTAGTCGATTCATTTTTAAACACAGGAGTCAGCAATGAGTCCGGAAGAGGTTCACCTCTGATTTATTCAACAGGGAACATAACTGTTAAAAAGACACAGGGTACTGCTTATGTGTCCCAGATTGCATGTATTGAAGGTAAAAACTCAATAACTCTTGAAAACTCACAATTAACTGGTTTTGGTGAAGGTAACCGTAAAGATGGTGATAAATACGTTGATTTAGCTGGAGTGTTCATCTACCAAAGCATGAGCGGAGATGCTGATGTGGGAACATCAACATTCATCTGTAAAAACTCCAAACTAAGCGTTGATTCATCATCCAAGTATTATTCAGAGATTCCTATGTTTTATATAACCAATACTAAAGCAAACATATTCCTTGAATCATCCACATTGGATTTTGGAAGCGGAGTGCTCTTTAAGATTTCAGGACAGAACCAGTGGGGAAATACAGGTTCCAACGGAGGAGATGCAAACCTCACATGCACAAATCAGGAATTGAAAGGAAACATACTTGTTGATGCAATAAGCTCCCTCAACATTAACTTGAAAAACAGTAAATTTGAAGGGGCAATCAACTCAACCGGAACAACCGGCGTTGTAGTTGAAAGCGGTTCCACATGGACATTAACCGGAGACAGTAATGTAACTTCACTTTCCAACTCCGGAAAAATTGATTTAAACGGCCATAAACTCTTTGTCAACGGCCAGGAATACAAAGGATAGAATTTTCTATCCTATCTTTTTTTAAAAAAATGAGTCTGTAAAATTTTATAGGCCTATTTTATTTTTAGATGTTTTTCAGTCCAATTTTTCATTTGATAGTCTAAAAATGTTAGAATTCCATTTTTAGTCTTGTATAATTTCTTTATTAT